>CADBZI010000004.1 GCA_902799015.1 uncultured Lachnospiraceae bacterium
AGCTCTCGGGAATACCGCAGGAAAACAGCGTCCTTGCCGAAGGAAAAAGCGAAAGGCTTTGTAATCATTGCATTGAGGAGTTTGAAAAGCTGCTGATAAAAAAGGGTTATTTGGATCATGAACACGTCTGGGAAATCCTTCAGGAAACAGACTACGGAGAAATGGATTACAACTCTTATGGCGGGGGCGTAGAACATTTCGTCGTCACCCTGTATCGCTGCCGCCTGTGTGGTGCTCTGCACAAGGAGTGCCGGGGAGATTTCTGCGGTGACCCGCGGGAATATCTTGAAATAACGGACACCGACATTGCAATTGCAGAGTGATCAAACAGGAAGGAAGTTTATGACCTATGGGAAACTGCTTGCTGCGATAGAAGTATGTCCGGAGGAATGGTCTAACAGGCTGATAATCACAGAGCTGTTTGTATGCGAGGAAATCAGAGGACAGGGCTATGGAAAGAGGTTAATTGATCTCGCGAAGAAGATTACAATTCAAAAGAAATACCGGGTCCTGATGCTGGAAACGCAGTCTTCCAATGAAAATGCAGTGGATTTTTACCTGCACGAGGGGTTTTCGCTAATTGGTGCTGACATCTGGTTTCGAGTTATCAGTCATCAGCGCCAATCCTCAAAAAAGCCTTCCCCCATTGCCTCGTCCACGTCCCCGACAACAAAGAAAGCATGGGGATCATGTTTTTTTACGATATCCTTAATAAAGACCAGATCTTTATTGGAGCAGATACAAAGGAGAATCCGCTTGTCATCTCCGGTATACATTCCCCTGCCATAGAGACCGGTGACCCCGCGGTTTAGGGATGACATAATCTCTTCCGCGATCTGGTCATTCGCGTCAGAGATGATGGTTGCCATCTTCGCGCGTTTTCCCTTATTCAGTACGAGATCAATTATTTTCCCCATGATGAAGACAGAAATCAACGCGTACAGGGTGTGCTCAACGCCGAAGGTGAGAAGGCCTGCGAATACGATGATCCCGTCAATGATCTGGATCAGCCGGCCGACGCTGACGCTGCGGATTTGATGATGCAATGATTCTCCCAGCATGTCTGAGCCGCCTGATGTGGCATGGGCGGTGAGAAGAAGGCCGGAACCGATACCCATCAGGATGCTTCCATAGATGGAAACGAGCAGCAGATCGTCCGCAATCAGAGTTCTTTCCGGAAGGAAATATAACTCTGCAGTCAGCAGCAGCCAGACAAATCCGGTACGCAGGATCTGTTTTATTCCCAGCTGCTTCATTCCATACACAAAGACAGGAATATTAAACACAAGGCTGCCCAGCCACAGAGGAAAGTCATGGCCGAAAAAGCGCATGGAGACAGAGCGGGTGATGATGGAAAGACCTGACACTCCGCCTGTTACCAGTCCTGCAGGATCATAGATGTACTTTGTGGCAACAGCAGTGAGTGTCGCACCCGCGATCAATAAAGGCAGTTCTTTCAGGAATCTTTTTGTATCGAATCTGTTTTTCATAAATAAAATCCTTTCGGTTGTCGTAGGCGGAAACCCACTGCCCTTGGGCGGTGGGAGGAGCCTTGTAAATTCGTAGCCATTAACCTTGGCTTTCGATGTACTTTTAACCATCTGACCAAAATATCTTGTGTTTCCACTGTGGTTACGAAAAGGAATGGTGACACTACACATTTTGAAGGGTATAATATTTATTAGCATTCAACAAGTAAAGGATGAGATACAGGGAAATACTTGTCGATATTATACAACTGTTTTTAATACCGGGTTTTTAATACTGGTGCCCATCACCCGATATTGATAACTAGGAAGAAAAGCGTCAAAAACCGAAGTATGAAGGTAATAGCGATCAACGGTTCGCCGCGCAAAAACGGAAACGTTGCCCGGTGTCTGGAGATCATGGCACAAGAATTCGAGAAGGAGGGAATTGAGGTCGCAGCAAAACTGGCCCGAAATATCGCCTGGACTGTCAAGGTCATCAACGCGGCAAAAGGAACGATTGATCCGCCAAAGACGCATAAGCGGACATTTACGAACTTTATTCGGTAAAGAGGCGTATTTCCGGTATGAGACACACTATGTATCATAGTACATAAGGAGAAAAGAGGATGGATATAAGAGACAACCCGTTCAGGCTTGGCTTCGGACTGATGCGCCTGCCCAAAAACGAAGATGGCAGTATTGATATCCCGCAGGTGATGCAGATGGCAGACTACTTTCTGGAGGCGGGCGGCACTTATTTTGATACCGCGTATGTATATGATAACGGAAAAAGTGAAGAAGCCTTTAAGGCCGCCGTTGCCAGCCGCTATCCCAGGGACCGGTATACGCTTGCCACAAAGCTGAATGCATGGCTCCAGTGCCATGATGAAGCCAGCGCGAAGGCGCAGTTTTACACCAGTCTGGAAAGAACAGGCGCCGGCTATTTTGATTTCTATCTGCTTCACGCCCTGCAGAGAAACAACTACATGAAATATGACGAATATCATATCTGGGATTATGTGAAGGAACTGAAATCGAAAGGCCTGGTAAAAAAGTGGGGATTCTCCTTCCACGCGGATCCTGCACTGCTGGAGGAGCTGCTTACACTTCATCCGGACGTGGACTTTGTACAGCTTCAGGTAAACTACGCAGACTGGGAGAACCCCGGCGTGGCGTCCAGGCGCAATATGGAAATCTGCAAAGAGCATGGAAAACCCGTGGTGGTGATGGAACCGGTGAAGGGCGGTATCCTGGCCGATCCGATCCCGGAAGTGAAGAAGATCTTTGATGCCGTCGCTTCCGACATGTCCTACGCAAGCTGGGCTGTCCGCTTTGTGGCAAGCCAGAAAAACGTTCTGGCTGTACTCAGCGGGATGAGCAGTCTGGAACAGATGGATGACAACCTGCGTTATATGAAGCACTTTATACCTCTGAATGCGCAGGAAATGGAAGCGATTCGAATAGCGCAGAAAGCAATCGAGGAGGACCGGTCTATCCCTTGCACTGCCTGTCATTACTGCACGGAAGGATGTCCGCAGGAGATTCCTGTTCCCGAGATCTTCGCTGTTGCGAACCGAAAAAAAGGAAGCCCGCATTTCCGAACCGTAAGGGAATACGATATCGTCACCCAGGGGAGGGGCAGAGCAAGCGACTGCATCCGGTGCGGCCAGTGCGAGGGCGCATGTCCGCAGCATCTGCCCATTATCGGGCTGCTGGAAGCGTGCCGGGATATGGAAGCGTAAGGCAGGAGTTACTGTCACGGAACGCGAAGAACGCTAAGGAGCTGTTTTGCGGCAGATCCGAACGACGACGAATCGCAGATGAAAGGCGGGACAGATGCGCAGACTTGCAAGGACCAGAAGATATTGTCTGTATCTTCTGATGATGCTGGAACTGTTTTTTGGAGCGCTTTTTGCAAGAGCGGATGAAACGGAAGGTCTGGAAGAGCCTGACGTGGATTATGACTCTTTCATCGAAGCAATCCATATCGGACAGACACATGTATGGAAACCGTTTGCCGGTTATCCGGATCTCCCGGTAACCTATTTGAGCAGCGACCCGGAGACTGCGGAAATAGCCGAAGATGGAACGATCACTCCTTTCGCGGAAGGGGCAGTGACGGTCACGGCATCGACCCCGCGGACGGATACACTTGACGCCGGGGAAGCGGAGATGTACTTCTATATCCTTTCGGAAGAGAACGGACTGTATCTCACAGACATGACATGTCATTTTTATTTCATGAACGAGCAGTACCAGCCGGGAGAACTGGCCCGTGGCATAGAGAGCGACCTGTGTCTGACACAGCCTGATCTGAAGAAGTATATTCTGGATTACCTGTCACCGGATCAGTCGAAGTATTATGATCCGGAAGAAGCGGTGCTGACTGCGATCCTGAATTTCGGCGATCAGTATTTCAGTAAAAACAGCCTCTTCGATGGGTATACCAGCAATTGTGAATCCGGAAAAACAGACTGGATGCAGCTGCTGCGCAGGAAAGAGGGCATGTGCGCTTACAATGCAAGTCTTTTCTGCTACCTGATGTATCTGGGAGAGCTTCCTGCCATGCAGGTTGACTCGCCCGTTACACAGAAGCGCGGACATAGCTGGAACCTGATTGAGCACGACGGTTATTATTATAACCTTGAGGAGTATGATTTTCTGCATGAGCCGAAAGAACGGTATGTGATACCGCCTCTTTCCGGGAAGACGGCGGCATACTTCCCCGGTCATATCGTGGAAGCGTATGCGGTGCATTTTCCGAAGGAAGGCGTCCTTGACGACACCATGAAGCTGGAGGATCTGGGAAGAGATCTTTCCGAAGTGTGTCCGGTGCTGATGTATGAGCGGGGGGAAGACGGTACATATCAGGTGCGGTTTGAGGAGATTCGCAAAGGGCACATTCCGGCCTGGGCGGATGGCACTGATCTGACGCTGGAAGAAATCACATACAAAAACATGGAAACGAATATGGCGGACGGGCAGTACAACGAAGAAGCCAAGCCGCTGTTTGATGAAGCAAACAGGCTTCTCTGGGATGAGATCGGCCCTCTGATGGAAGGGTAGAATCCGCCTGGAATCAATCACGGTGAAAGAAGGAGGAAGATGGGCCGTGAAAAGAAGATTGTGTTTGATACTGATGGCCGGGTTGATGCTTGGAACAGCCTCCAGTTCCTTTGCGGAGGAAACGGAAAGATAGACGCCTTCTTTTCACGAAGCGAAAGCGGTGGGAGTATGCCATGCTGTGAGGGAGCCATAAACAGAGGGATTATGTGTCTGGAGGAGGAAAAATGGGGTATAGCAAAGACGTAAGTGCGTATGCAGGTGCGCATCGAAATATGGTGATCAAGAATGATACGATTTCAGATGCTCTTTACAAGGAGATGGATGTAAAACTTGGACTGCGCGATATCAACGGAAAGGGAGTCGTTGTCGGACTCACCAATATTTCAGAGATCATCTCTTTTAAAGAGGAAAATGGAAAACGTGTTCCCTGCGATGGAGAGCTCTGGTATCGCGGCCACAATATTCGGAAGCTGCTTCGTGAATATTCAAAGGATCGGTTTGGCTATGAAGCTCTGGCTTATCTGCTTCTGTTTGGCGAATTACCGGATCCGCTGGATAAGGAAGAGTTTATCCGTATGCTTACGGTATCCAGAGATTTGCCCACAAATTTCACGCGGGATGTCATTATGAAGGCCCCTACGCGGGATATCATGAACTCCATGACGCGTTCCATCCTGACGTTGTCATCCTATGATGATGAGGCACAGAACACGGATCTCCGGAATGTCATCCGGCAGAGCCTGAATCTGATTGCGGTCTTCCCTATGCTTGCAATCTATGCTTATCATGCATACAACCATTATGAGAATCTTGAAAGCATGTATATTCACAGACCGGAAGACAAGCTTTCCACAGCAGAGAATATCCTTCTTATGCTCAGACCGGATAAACAGTATTCCCGGGTTGAAGCCAGTGTTCTTGACGCCTGCCTGATGCTCCATATGGAACATGGCGGGGGAAACAATTCCACATTCACAACGCGGGTTGTCACATCCTCTGGTTCAGATACTTATGCCACGATTGCTGCGGCGATGTCATCCCTGAAAGGCCCGCGTCATGGCGGCGCAAATATCAAAGTCATGCAGATGATGGAAAACATCAGGGAGAACATTACCGACTGGAAGGATGATGATGAGATCAGCGCATATCTTGACAGGATCGTAAAGGGGGAAGCATTTGACCGCACCGGGTTAATCTATGGAATGGGACATGCGGTATATTCGATCTCCGATCCAAGAGAAAGGATCTTCAAGTCGTTCGTATCTCAACTGGCTTCTGAAAAGGGCATGGAAGAAGAACTGGCACTTTATAGTAAAGTAGAGGAACTTGCTCCGAAAGTAATTGCAGAGAGAAGACATATCTATAAAGGAGTCAGTCCAAATGTGGACTTCTACAGTGGGTTTGTTTACAAAATGCTGAATATTCCGACAGAATTATATACCCCGATCTTTGCGATTGCCAGAATCGCCGGGTGGAGCGCTCACCGGCTGGAGGAAATCGTTGGGATGGGAAAGATCATGAGGCCTTCCTATGTGTCTGTGATGGAGGAGCTGCAGTGATTCCCATACGCCCGGAGCTGCCTTGATATCGTTGTGCTGCTTCTGAATCTGTCAGAGTCTGGGATGGACCGTGTGACCAGTCCATCCCGAATCCCGTTAGAATGGGTGACGGGGACATCTGCATGAATCACGATGCGGAGCTTACAACTGACGGAGGTAGATTGCGATGAAAAAAGGGCTGTTTGCAGGACTTGCTGTTTTGCTGATCTGTATGTTTCCTGTCTGGTGTCATGCGCAGGAGGAGACGGAGACAGAGGTTTTTTACGCAGGGGAATGGGAGTACTGTCTGAACGAAGATGGGACAGCGACCATATCCCACTGGGAGGGCGAAGCGGAATCGCTGGTGATCCCGGGAGAACTGGATGGGCGCAGGGTGACCGGAATCGGAGATCACGCATTTCTTGCCTGCACCGGTTTGAAGCTCGTTACAATCCCGGATTCCGTAACAAAGATTGGTCCGAGCGCATTTTATGAATGCTCCGGCCTGACCGGTGTCAAGATCCCGGATTCGGTTACAGAGATTGAAGCCTATGCCTTTTGCCTGTGCACCTCATTGAAGGATATGGAGATTCCGGATTTCACAGTGAGGATCGGTAAGATGGCTTTTACCGCAAGTGCTCTGACAAAAGTGACGATTCCGGCATCCGTAGAGGAGATCGGGAGCTGGGCATTCGGAACCTGCCTTTCTTTGAAAGAGATCGACGTGGCTCCCGGAAATGAAAACTATGCGGTAATGGATCATGCCCTGACGGAAACAAAAACAAAGACGCTGATCTGTTATCCCTGCGGGTTGACGGATCCGGAATATACGATCCCGGAGGGAATCACCAGGATCGGGCGCAGCACATTTTCGTACTGTGATAATCTGAAACGCATCACGATACCGGAGGGCGTAACCGAGATCGGCGAGCTTGCATTCTCAAACTGCAGAAGTCTGGCGGAAACGAATATCCCGCAATCTGTGGAGAAGATTGATGATCTGGGGTTTTGTAATTGTCAAAGCCTGACGGATCTCACGATTCCTGATTCCGTGATAGAGATCGGGAGAGATGCATTTTACCAGTGCAGCGAACTGACGCTGACGGTATCGAAGGATTCGTATGCGGAGCAGTATGCAGAAGAAAACGAATTGCCCTTCAGGCAGGCATAGGATCCTTCCGGGATAGAGGTGATACGTCTTCGCGCAGATTATTTGCTCGCCCGGAATAAGACTTGACAGGAAACGGACTTTCCTATAGTATGTTAGATGAAGCTAACCGCTGCGCTGATCCGCAGCGGGTTTATAAGGGCATATGGTTAGATATATCTAACTATCGAAAGGAGACCATATGAGCGTTGTCATTCTTGGTGGAAATGAATGCATGGAACGGCAGTACTCGAACGTCTGCAAGAAGTACGGATGTAAGGCAAAGGTGTTCTGCAAGCCCTGCGCAGACATGAAAAGCAGGATCGGGACACCGGACATCCTGATCGTGTTTACGCATACAATTTCCCATAAGATGGTTCAGTGTGCATTGACCGGACTATGCGGGGAGACAAAAATCATTCGTTCCCACACCAGCTCCATGAACTCACTCAAGGATATCTTAAAGGAGAATGTTGCCTGAAGGTAGATACATTTTTTGTATATCCGACGGTATATATGAATCCGGCACCGGATGCTCCTGAGATCGTTCCTGTTGAACGGCTGAAGTACTGGGATGATGACGGATATGCCAATCTGCGTTACTTTTACGCACAGATCATGAAGCGGAAGGGAGATATTCCTGAAGAGATCACAACCGAAGAGATCACCCCTGCGGAGCGGAATTGGCTTTGGTTAATTCCAGCGCACGGCCAAAGAAGTCTTCCTGACCGAAATTACCGGATTTGAGAATCAGGCGTATGGCCGGATTCTCAAGCGGGATCATGACAGGAACGCCCGGGGCCACACTGGCACCGATGCGGAATGCTTCATAACCGAGTGCTTTTGTGACAGCGCCTGAAGTTTCACCGCCAGCGACGATGATGCGCGTAACACCGTGCCGAACAGCCTCAACTGCTGTTTGTGCGAGTATTTCTTCTATTTCGGCTGCAAGCCGCCGCCCCTCTTGATTTCTTTTCCGCCGAAGTCCCTCCGGAGAGTCGTAGGAGAAGATGAGAGGGGCTTCTTGCTGTTTCATCCGCGACCATATGGAAACGGCGGTCAATTTTCCGCTCAGGACATCTTCATCCATGAGCCGGAAGAGCGTGCCGTTGTGTGCCCCGTACCAGAGTGTCTGTGCATGTGTGGCTGTGCTGCAGCTTCCAGCCAGGATGACAGCCGGCCCTTTCGTTCCCTGATAAAAAACAGGAGAATGGTCTTTTGTTTTATACCGTCCGGCCAGGTCTTTCAGGATACCGCTTCCGCCTGTCAGTACTGTCATATCCCCGAAACGTGAGACGATGCGCGCGGCATCCTTGTCGTCGCGGCAGTCCGGGATCAGATACCAGTGTTTCTTTCCGCTTTCCGCAGCTGCTTCCCGCAGCAGCTGAATCTGCCGGTCCAGTGCCTCATCGGGTCCGTGAAGCGCGTCCGACCAGATCTCCAGGGAATCATACTTGCCCTGCGGCTCCATGAGCAGGCGGATCCGGCTTTCCCACATCGGTGTGAGAGGATGATCTTTCATCGGGCTTTCCGCCAGAGGCAGTCCTTTGACGTACAGGATCCCGTTCCGTACGATCCTGTCATTGGCAGGCAGCGCGGGACAAAGAATGGTTCCCTCCGCATTCAGCTCTTCCATCACAGCATCTACGATGGGACCGATATTCCCTTGCGGGGTAGAGTCAAATGTGGAGCAGTATTTTACATAAAAATGGGAGGCCCCGGCCTCTTTCAGCCATCGGATGGCAAGAAGAGAATCCCTGACAGCCGCAGAAGTCTCCTGCGTTCGGGACTTCAGAGTAATCACCGCCGCCTGCGCATCCTCTGGCAAAACATAATCAGATGTGGGAATCCGGCTGAGCAGAATCGTGTTCATTCCGCCTGCAGCCAGAAAGGACGCCGCGTCACTCCCGCCGGTAAAGTCATCCGCGATACATCCGAGAATCAGTCCTTTTCCTGCCATCGTTTTCCTTTCCTGAAACAAAGACTGATACGTTGAAGAAGGAAACCTTCCCGAAACGTATCAGTCTGTACGAAACTCGTTCGCCTAAAAGGTATTATTTTTTGTCGAACTCTTTCTGGATCTGCGCGGTTGCATTTTTCCATGCTTTCTCAAAACTGCTGCGGAACAGGACAACCGGCCCGAAGTCCTCGTACTGATCCGCGGTAAGCCCGTGAATCATGTATGCTTTCTTGAAGTCCGGAAGCGTTTCCAGAAGAACATCCTCGGTATATGCCGGGCTGGGCATGGTACATGCGATGGCGCATGCACTCGGGGGACATTATTCTCTGCCGCATGGTGTGTGCAATGCCGTACTGCTGCCATATGTACTTGCATTTGATATGGGGTTTGGGGAAGGACTGGAGCGATTCCAGAAAGTGGCGCTGGCGATGGGACTGCCGGTCAGCCTGGGATACGTCCGGGCAGCACAGGACGTGATCGCGCATGTGCAGAATCTGCTGCGCACGGTTCAGATACCGGTGAAACTCAGTGAGCTGAAAGGAGTTGACACAAGAGATTTTCCGAAGCTGGCAGAGCTTGCGATGCATGACAGCTGCATGAAGACCAATCCCTTCCAGCCGACGCTGCAGCAGGTCATTGCAGTGTATTCCAGCGCTTATTCCGGATTGCCGGACTGATCATATATATTTTGTATTCTGCCTCGAAGTTTCAGCACCTATGCTGGCTTCGGGGTTTTTTTATCTCATTGGAAAAACTCCCGCCTCTATTGGCTGTGTGTAACATACTTAAATGTTGATCAAACAAGAAGAGGAGATTATAATAAAGCCTGATGGACTTGTGAAGCCGGCCGCGCTCAGAGGAAGGAGCCTCGTACCTGGCGCGGTGCGGAAAGTGCGCCGATGGCGTACTTGAAGAGGGTGGGAGAATGGAAAAGTACAAATTATCAGAGGACCAGCTGTCTTTCATTAACAGCATGAGGCAGCCGTTTGTCATCTGTCAGTTTCTGAATAAGACGGTGAAAACCCTTGCCGTATCAGACGGGTTCTGTGAATTATACGGGTTTCATGATCGCATGGAGGCCTATGCTGACATGAACCGGAACATGTTCAGGGACGCGCATCCGGATGATGCCACCAGATTTACCAATGCGCTTCTGCTTTTTGCTGCGGAAGGCGGAAAACTGGATGTGGTTTACCGGACGAAGAAGAAAAATGAATCCGGATACAAGGTGATCCATGTAATGGGGGAGCGTGCAGCTGCTCCGGACGGAGCCCTTCTGGCACATATCTGGTTTACGGAAGAGGGAGACTACGGTGATTATTCGGAAGGCAGCAGAACCGTTCTGAACCGCGGGTTCAATAAAGCACTTCATGAGGAAAGCATTGTCAATGCGACGCGGTATGATAATCTGACCGGACTTCCGAATCTGACGTATTTTTTTGATCTGGCTGAGGCGGGAAGAAAGGATATGCTCAGGCAGGGAAAGTCTCCGGCGCTTCTGTATATCGATCTCAATGGAAAGAAGCGTTACAATCACAAATATGGCTTTTCCGAGGGAGATCAGATGCTTCGCTACTTTGCGCAGCTTCTGAGCAGTATTTTTCATGCGGAAAACTGCTGTCATATTATGGCGGACCGTTTTGCCGTCTTTATACAGGAGGACGATGTGGAGATCCTTCTGAACCGTCTGTTCCGGGAATGGAAGGAGGCCGCTGTGCCGATGCGGCTTCCGGTCTGCGTCGGAATCTATCCCCACAGAATGGACGGGATCCCTGTCGGTATGGCGTATGACAGGGCAAAGATCGCGTGTGACACGCTGAAGGGAACTTACGCATCTTCCTTCCGATACTACGACAAAACCTTGAATGAAGGCTTTATCAAACAGCAGTATGTTCTCGAATCCTTTGAAGCAGCTCTCTCAGAGAATTGGATCCAGGTTTACTACCAGCCGATCATGAGAGCGATAAACGGAAAGGTATGTAATGAGGAAGCCCTCGCGCGGTGGATTGACCCTGAAAAAGGACTGCTGTCACCGGCAGATTTCATTCCCTATCTTGAGGATGCGGGTTTGATCTACAGACTGGACCTGTATGTGCTTGAAAAGGTCCTGGAGCATATCAAAGCAAAGGAAGCCGAGGGATTCTATATTGTTCCGCATTCCATCAACCTTTCCCGCTCTGACTTTGATTCCTGTGATATGGTCGAGGAGATCAGGCGCCGTGTGGATCAGGCGGGTGTCAGCAGAGACAGGATCAGCATTGAGATCACAGAAAGCGTCATCGGCAGTGACTTCGAATTCATAAAATCGCAGATCGAACGATTCCAGGCACTTGGCTTCCCGGTCTGGATGGATGATTTCGGCAGCGGCTATTCTTCTCTGGACGTTCTTCAGAGCATCAAATTCAACCTGATTAAATTTGACATGGGCTTTATGAGAAAGCTTGATGAGAATGAAGACGGCAGGATCATTCTGACAGAGCTGATGAAGATAGCCCTTGCGCTGGGAATTGATACCATATGCGAGGGAGTTGAAACAGAGGAGCAGGTCCGCTTTTTACAGGAGATTGGCTGCTCCAAGCTGCAGGGCTTTTTCTTCAGCAAACCACAGCCGGTGGATACCGTCATTGAATACCATCGAAACCACAAGCTCACCGGTTATGAGAATCCGGAAGAATCTTCGTACTATTCATTGCTCTGCGGCGTCAACCTCTATGATGTGGGGGTCATCGCACGTGAAGAGAAGACCTCTCTTCAAAATGCCTATAACACCCTTCCGATGTGTATTATCGAGGTGCGGGATGACAGTACGCGCTTTGCGCGCACGAATCAGTCGTACCGTGATTTCTTCATACGCTTCTTCGGACTGGATCTCTCCAATGTCGGGCCGGAATTTGTCAAATACGATGCTGCGTTTATGAAAAACGTCGTAAGGACCTGCTGCGAACAGGGGATCCGTACTTTCTATGATGAGAAGATGCCGGACGGTTCCATCATACATTCCTTTGCCCGCCGGATCGGAATCAACCCGGTCACAAAAACCACAGCGATTGCAATCGCTGTCCTGTCTGTCAGGGAACCGAATGAAAAACTGATGATCGGACAGATCCTGTCCGTGATTGAGGCGTTTGGCGAGTATATGCCGGGCGGATTCTTTATCTACAGAGCTGACGAGAAGAAAGAACTGGTGTATGCCAACAAAGCAGCCTGTGACATATATGGCTGCAAAGATCTGGAAGAATTCAAGGCATTCACCGGGTTTACATTCGAGGGCATGATTCATCCGGACGATTACCGGAGAATGGCCTCCATAACGGATCAGATCAAAGAAAACCAGCCGGATCTTGATTTTGTACAATACCGGATTATCAGGAAAGACGGCGAAGTCCGATGGCTGAACGAATACGGGCACTACATGAAATACGATGAACAGAACAGCTTTTATTATGTATTCATCTCGGACATCACGGACAAATTCGGAAGAAAAGGGAAGCAGCGATAATGGAAAGATACGGACAGAAAGAGACTGACGCGAAGATGGCGCAGAGAGAAGAAAAGATCGAAAAACTGAAAAGTTCCATTCAGTCTCTGTTTCATCATATGCCGGCGCTGAGCTTCTCCAAGGACATGGAGACCGGAGTCTATCTGGCATGCAACCAGGCTTTTGCAAGGTACGCGGGCAGGGAAACGCCGGCTGAGGTGGCAGGGCTGACAGACTATGAGATCTTTGATCCCGTGACGGCAGCGCACTTTGTATCCGACGATGCGAAAGCGATCTCCATGGATACTCCGTATATCTTTTTTGAGGATGTTCCGGATGCACACGGCGACCAGCGCCAGTTTCAGACAACCAAACTGAAATTCACTGACGAGACAGGCAGGCCCTGTCTGCTTGGCATGTGTATGGACGTCACAGAGGTGATCAAAGCCAGGAAGGAGAACGAGCAGGCAAGGACGGCTTATCAGGAAGCCATGAGCACAAATGCGATCTATGAGAATATCGTAGATGCGCTGTTTGAGAATTACTTTAACCTGTACTATGTGGATGTAGAGACGGATGAATATATCGAATACGGCTCCCGGACCGAGGCGGGGAAACGGACAACAGAAAAACACGGCTCTGATTTTTTCGTTCAAAGCCGGGAAAATGCCGCTGTTTATCTTTACGAAGAGGATCAGGAGCATTTTCGGACAGCGCTTGATAAGGAAAGGCTGCTCGGAAAGATTCAAAAGCATGGAGCTTATACGATCCAGTACCGGCTTATGATTGAGGGGGTTCCGACTTATGTCAGAATGAAGGCGACATATGTCCCCGGAGATGAGAGGCACATGATCATCGGTATCAGCAATGTGAACTCTCAGGTGAAGGACCGCATTGCCGCAGAGAGAGCGGAAAAGGAAAGAAAGACCTATATGCGGCTCTCCGCCCTGAGCGGGAACCTGATGGTGCTCTATTATGTGGACCCCGCAACCGACGAGTATACCGAAATCGGCGCATCAAGGGGATATGAAGACTTCGGCATTGCCAAGCAGGGGTATTTCTTCCGGACGATTTATGAAAACAGCCTGAAAACGGTTCATCCGGAAGATCTTCCCTTGTTCCATTCCCAGGCCACAAAAGAGAATATCCTTGCCGCCATTGAAAGAGACGGCGTGTTTACGCTGGCCTACCGTCTGATGAACGGCGACACCCCGTCCTATGTCAGGCTGAAAGCGGTGATGGTGGAAGAAGACGGAAAGCATCTGCTGATTGTCGGACTGTATGATGAAAATACGCAGATCCGTCAGGAGCAGGAATATGCGCGGGATCTGTCCACCGCAAGAAGGATGGCGACCGTTGATTCCCTGACAGGCGTGAAGAATAAACATGCCTATGTCGAGTGGGAGATGAAGATTGACGCGCAGATCAAAAAGGGGCAGCAGCCTCCCCTTGCAGTCGTGGTCTGTGACATCAATAACCTCAAGATGGTCAATGATCTGTACGGACACAAGGAAGGGGATATCTGTATTCAGAAGGCCTGCGCAAAGATCTGCAGGATATTTGACCACAGCCCGGTATTTCGGACCGGCGGAGACGAGTTTGTGGTCCTTCTGTCCGGAGAAGATTACAACCGCCGATTGGAGCTGATGGAGGCAATCAATTATCTTCCGGCAGACCAGTCGAAGCTCCGGATCGGAGAAACCATTGCCGCCGGCATGGTCGAATATGACAAGACCAGGCATTCCTCCCTTCTGCGTGTTTTCGAAGAAGCGGATAAGGCCATGTATGAAAGAAAGAAGCTTCTGAAAGAGCTGCGCGTGCCGGAAGTCAGCAGACAGGATGACTCTGATACAGAGGTGGATCCGGAAGCGCTTACGCTCATCCATGTCCGCAAACAGATCCTGATCGCGGATGATATTGAGACGAACCGGGAGATCCTGGGGGATCTGCTGAAGGACGACTATGATATTCTTTACGCCGGCGATGGCGCGGAAGTGATGGAAGTCCTGCAGGAATATAAAGACAGCATTTCCCTCGTGCTTCTCGACCTGATCATGCCGCATATGACCGGCAGAGAGGTGATTGCGCAGATGCAGGTCGATGAGGATCTGATGCATATCCCTGTAATCGTTCTGACCGTAGATCAGGAGGCAGAACTGGACAGCCTGAAAATCGGCGCAATGGATTTCATACCCAAGCCTTATCCGGATATCAATATCGTGAAAACCCGTATTGCCAAATGTATCGAATTGTCTGAGGACCGCGACCTGATACGGCATACGGAACGAGACAAGCTGACAGGGCTTCTGAACAGAGATTATTTCTTCCGGTATGCAGGACGCCTCGATCAAATCTACCGGGACGCCTCGATGGATGCAGTTTCCTTCGACGTCAACCGTTTCCATTCGATCAATAAGCACTGCGGACGGCAGTTCGGCGACCTTGTACTGCGCAGCCTGGGCAGAAGCCTCAGAAAACTTGCGCGGGAAACCGGCGGGATCGTCTGCAGAGAGGGAGGGGATACCTTCCTTCTGTATTGCCCGCATCAAAGCGGTATGGAATTGCTGCTGAAGGATTTTCTGAAAGAAGTATCATCGGAGGAAGAGATCAAAGATACCGTCAGTCTGAGAATCGGAGTGTTTGCGGATGCCGGCAGACAGGCGGATGTGGAAGAAAGATTTTCCCGTGCGAAGCTTGCGGCGGACCGGGTCAAGGACGATCCGGAAAAAATATGTGGTTTTATCGACTGACTTAAGCCGGCTGCGGCATCTGCCGGAGGCCGTACCTCAGCGGGACACCCCGCTGAGGCTGTATATGGGGATGAGAAGGCGAAGGAGAAGGGAAGCAGAAGATGAACAATGATTTTCAAAAAGTAGCTGACAGTATAGCTGCTATGACCTGCATTGTTTCTGTTGAGAAATTACCGGACGGGGGATGCGGCGAGATCCGCATTGTTACAGGAAATAAAGCGTATATCGACAGCATCGAGCATCCTGCGCAGGATATCGTGATGCTGACGAAGACATTTATTCCCAATTCTCTCTATACCACCTATATGACAAGGGATCTGAATTTTGAGGATTACTGCTACCGCGCTGCCGTACAGAAAAAGAACCTCCATTCCTATGCGCATCCCGACAGGTACAATGTGTGGTTCAATATGTCCTTCCTGCCGCTTTGGCCGGATGACGGCAATCTGTGTTACTGTGCATACATCATGGAGATCAACTTCGAGCCCAGCTCGGAACGTATCTCAAATATCTCCGGGGATATCGCGGCCTCCGTACTGGAGACTGCGATCAAGCTTCGCGAGGCGAAGGATTTCAAGGCAGCGATGCAGGATGCCGTTGGAGATATCCGCAGGATGTGTGAATCGAAGTATTGCGGCATACTGCTCGTGGACAATGAAAAAGAGACCTGTGAAGTGCTGGGAGAGGATTTTGCCCCGGATTTCAGGACTGAGCTGCCGGATGATTTCCTGGAAAATGATTTCTACCGCATTGCCCGTACCTGGAAGGACACCATCTCGGGAAGCAATTGCCTGATTGCCAAGAACGAGCGGGAGTTTCAGGTAGTAGCGGAAAGAAATCCCCTCTGGTACCAATCGCTGAAAAGAGCGGGCGTCAGGAACATTGCGCTGTTTCCGCTCAAGTCCCGCAACGAACTTCTGGGATATATGTGGGCTGCTTTTTTTGAAGAGGATCGATCCACGAAGATTAAGGAGATCCTTGAGCTGACGACATTTGTTCTCGGATCTGAGGTGGGAAACCATCTGATGATGAACAAACTCAAAGAGCTTAGCTCGAGGGACATGCTGACCGGCGTGATGAACCGCAACGAGATGAACAACTATGTGGACTTCCTCAGGAAGCTTCCGGACAGCCAGAAGACATCCGTGGGGATCCTTTTCACCGATCTGAACGGACTCAAGAAAATCAACGATACACGGGGACATGAGGACGGGGACAGGCTTCTGCAGAATGCGGCATGCGCACTCAGGGAGGTATTCGATGTGCAGAATATATTCCGGGCAGGAGGAGATGAATTCGTCGTTATCCTGACGGATGTCTCCCGGGAACAGATGGAGGAGAATGTGCAGACCCTTCACAAGGCTGCCGCCCATTATCCGGAGGTTTCCTTTGCGGCCGGATACGGCTTTGAGGAAGACTGCAAGGATGTCCGCAGGGCGCTGGTGCAGGCAGATGAGAAGATGTATGAAGCAAAAAAGAAACACTATTTGCTCCAGCAGCGATAGGAGCATTCCAGAATACAGCGAAGAAGAATCCGGGAGGGGACAGCCCCTCCCGGATCGCCATTATCCGATTCTTTTGCGTTCTTCAGTTTTCCAGCAGTTTTGTTTTTTCCAGTCCTTCTGTCGGAAGCTCCTGCGTCTTTGCCGGAAGCAGTACGCCCTCGGTTCTTTCCTCTTCGTCCGCAGTTGCGTACTCCAGAAGCGCCAGCCCGAGATCCAGAAGCTCCTCTATCCTTGCGTCGTTGTCATCCGCCTTGTCGGCGGCATCTTCTGCCTGGTCCGGACGGATCAGCTCTTTGACTGCGCTTCCGATCTCCATTATCGTTTCCCATTGCTCCGGTGTTAGGTCAGAGACCGTATCCAGAATGGACTGCGGCTCTGTTTCGGCTTCCGTTTCCGCATCGTCTGCAGTTGTACTCATTTCCTTCCTTACCATGTTGGCTGCGTTCAGGAAAGGACTCAGGTCGACCCAGCGCTTTCCGATCAGCACCGTGGCTCCGTTGATTACCGTCCCCGACTTTGTGATATTCAGCAGTGCGTAGATCGTCGGGCTATTGTCCGTAACGAAGGTGATGTCATCACCGGCACTGCCGCTCCAGGCCATGCTCTGCTCCACCAGACGCGAGCTTCCGGAGACAAGCGCATCTGTGATCGCGTCGACAATGGCATCTGTATCATCCGACTTCTCCAGCTGGATCTTATTTCCATCCAGATGAATGCTGTCCAGATAGTCCGACAGGATCCTTCCGATCTTTCCGGCATCTGTGCCATCCTCAAACGCCTGCGCCAGTATCTGCCCGGCAGTCACGGCAAACTGACCGATCGTCTCCATATTCAACTGAAGAGCCAGCAAAGTCCAGTTCTCATCCTCAAAGGCCGCCGTATCCGGGAGATCCAGATGAACGATCTTCCTGCCTGCGGGCAGTTTGTCCGGAAGCTCCTTCTGCTCCAGCTTCACCTCTTTGATCAGAGTGTCCAGGCTATCCAGAAAGGCCTCATTTCCGCTCTCTGCCATCGCCCATCTCATCACGCTGCAGATCTGCGGGTAATCGGTTTCGGGTGTCAGTCCTCCGGCTGTCATCGTCCAGAAGCAGACGGCATCCTTATAGCTCAGGCCGGCATCCATGCACAGTTTCGCCGCAATATAGTTCAAAAGAGAAGAGTTGCTGTGCACGCCGCCCTGATCATTCGCGTCATTCGGCGTTTCCGCCTCCGGCCCGTAGAACTTATCCCAGACATAAGCAGGCTGCTGATATGCCACAGGATCGCTCATGTTCCGGATCGGCATCCCGGTGTTTTCTCCCAGCACCCACCTCGTATCATCGGTCTGGGACAGAATGAGCTCCGTCAGATTCCCCAGGATATCGGACATTGCCTCATTGATCGCCCCCGGATCATTCTCGTACAGATTGCTGTTCATGATGGTAGAGGTAAAGGTATGTGTGTATTCATGCGCCATGACATCCAGTCCGCGTCCAAGCCCAAGAGGCTCTCCGGTGCCGGAGTAGGGCGTATATCCAAACATCTGCCAGCCCTGAACCATACCGATGCTGCAGGCATTCTCATAGGGCGTTCCATCGCTGGTGCACAGACCCTTCAGGATGATCACGTCGTTTCCTTCCCCGTCCGGTCCGAGCCATCCCATATCTGCGTAGAAATCCCATGCATTCAGATAATTGAAGAACATGTAGAGGTCTTCATTGTCGAAGTTTCCTTCTTCATCGCTCTGAACGATCTCCAGCCTGTGGTTTTCGTCGTAGACAGCCTTCGCAAAGTCTGCCACGGCAATTCTTCGGACCACATCGCCCAGAAACAGATGTCCTTCCTGATCCCGCATGACGGGAAGAGTCACGGTTTGAACATTGTCATCCAGCCCTTTCAATTCTCCGGTCCAGACAGCGGCCTCCATGCCGTCAAACACCTTCTGTTTCCGGAATCCGCACAAAGCTTCATCGCCGGCAGGCTCCTCCACCGCAAGACTTTCCAGATAGTTTCCGGCCAGGTCTGTATAGTTTGCCAGATAGGGATATTCTTCATCCTTATTTACTGTGTAGACGACCCAGCGCAATTCCTCCTGTACTGGCTCTTCGTCCGGATCATCCAGGGTCAGATCTGCCAGCACACTCGGAGTATAGCGGATCCGGTCCGTATATTCCGGAAGAATCTCAGGCGAAACATCTTGCTCTTCCAAGGCATTCCGGACGGATGCGATCACATCCTCCTCGCGGGCGACATCCTCTTTTCCGCCGGCTTCCGGATCCAGAGAGCTGAAGAGTGCCGAAACCCTGTTCCCTTTCACCACAAGCTTCATGGTGCTGCCAGCCACCATCTTACTGTCCGTGATCTGCTGGAACGAATAGATTCTTTCATCATTGATATTCATCTGATGCCAGAGGCGAAGATCCGCCAGCTCCCCGGCGCCGAGCAAAGAGGCGGCACTGTATGCGGCCCTGTAGGCATCCAGCGCATCAGAAACCTCTCCCAGGGCATCAACGGATTCTATCATATAGATCCTTCCGTCATTCTCCAGAATCCGGGCATCCGGATTCGCCGCCAGGATCGCGTCCTGTGTCAGAGCGTTTTCTTTTCCTTCGCGCTTCTTTTGCGCTACGGCATCATCCCATTCCTGAAGACTCATGCCCATCTCCCGGCGGAGCAACATCTCACGGGTAAGAGACATCCTCGTATCGGGTTCCCAAACATTTTCGGAAGCAGGATCCAGAGGGATCGCTGCCTCTGTCTGAAGTACTTCGGTCTCGGCTCCTGCCTCGTTTCCAAACGCGGCCGGCGCTGCAAGCGACAAGGTCATTGCCCCTGTCAGAAGATATGTCAGTAATCTCTTTTTCATCGCTTATTATCCTCGTATGATTCTTGAATAGTTTCCGTATCATGAATGGTTTCCGTATCATTGTTTTTGCGGAGCTTTTTTCCGGGCTCCAACCATAGATACGGTCCTTTTTTGATCACGTACAGCGCGAAATGTGATTATTTCATGAAAAACAGAACCGGAGACGAGGCGATAAAAAATATCATTCCGGGACAAAGAGCAGATCATGGTTGACCGCGGTATAGAACAGCTTTCGGAATTCTTTTCTTTCTTTTGTTCTCCCCAGGATCCACATGGTTTTGGCAACCACTGCTTCCAGCGTCATATCATAAGACTCCGGAAGATCATAGATGTTCTTTACTGCATGGCCGACTTCATAGACGGACATATCACTGCCTTCGTTCGGAACCTGGGTCGCCATGACAACAATCTTCCCGGCTGTAATCCACCTGTGAATGGAAGACTTGAGACTTCCGTTCCCGTAATCCGGAATTCCGCCGACCCCGAAGGATTCTATGATTAAGGCATCGTACCGGCTCATCAAAGCTTCCGGAATCGTCCCGTCACTGCCGGGGATCAGACGGTACAAAAACACTTTCTCACCCAAACGGTCTGAAAAGCGTACCTCCTCCGGAGCCGGTTTTCTGTCATCGATATAAAATATGATTCTCCGGTCCTGAATCACTGCGATCGGCGGGTAGTTGATGCTTGAGAAAGCGTTATAGCTCTTGGTCCTTTCTTTTTTTGCCCTTGTCCCGGCAATCACAGACCCGCCGAAGACAATGCAGACATCATGCGCCCGCGCATCCGCCGCGAACCGGATGCTGTCTGTCAGGTTTGTGCGTGCATCCGTATCGGGCAGGTCAATCGGCTTCTGAGCCCCCGTGACGACAATTGGCTTTCGGCTGTTCTGAATCAGGTAGGAAAGCGCCGCGGCGGTATAGGCCATGGTGTCTGTCCCGTGGCACAATACAAATCCGTCATAGGCATCATAGTTTTTCTGTATGAGCTCTGACAAAAGAAGCCAGTGTTTCCAGTAAATATTCGTACTGTCCAGACTGAATGGCTGCATCACATCGATCCGGCAGAAGGTCTGCACCTCCGGAACATAGGAGAGAAGGTCATCGGCGCAGATCCGGGGAGACAATCCGGCGTCGGTGGATCTGGATGCAATGGTTCCGCCTGTGGCGATCAGAAGTATATGCTTCATATCGATTCTCCTCCTGGTTCTCCATTTTGTTCAGAAGAATGCAGAAACGGCCCTTTCAGGTATGCCATTTGCATCCTTGAATCAGATTTTACCACAGGATCCTGGTTTTTCACTGTTTTGGAACAATCTTCCCGGAAAACAGCAAAATCAGGAGCGGTCCGGGCATAAATGATTCCAACAGAGGCAGCTTCAGATGGTATAATCATAGTATGATCACAGCGCCAAAAGCCTGGCCTCCACGCATGCCTGCACGCGGTGGAGGAAAGGGTGTGTTGGCGCGCCTCTGAATGAGTGCGTAGTGGAGGATCAACAGCTACAGATGCGGAGAACGGGAAGAACGATGGAAGAAAAACGTGTGCGCGTGATCGAGATTAAGAAAAGCGTGTTCGAAAACAATGACAGACAGGCGGATCAGCTGAGACAGGAACTCAGGGAAAAGGGAATCTTTCTGCTGAATCTGATGTCTTCGCCCGGCTCGGGAAAGACAACCACTTTGACCCGGACGATTGAGGCCCTGCGCGGCCGCTTTCGGATCGCGGTGATGGAAGCGGACATCGATTCTGATATTGATGCCAGGAAGATCGCCGCATTGGGCGTGGAGACTGTTCAGCTTCATACCGGAGGCATGTGTCATCTTGACGCAGGGATGACCAGACAGGGAATTGAGGAACTGACATCCGGCCACATCGATATTGCCATCCTGGAGAATGTCGGCAATCTGGTGTGTCCCGCGGAGTTTGACACCGGCGCTGCCAGGAATGCGATGATTCTGTCGGTTCCGGAGGGGGATGACAAGCCTCTGAAGTATCCTCTGATGTTTCAGGTGTGTGATGTGGTGCTGATCAACAAGATGGATGTGCTGCCGTATTTTGATTTTGATCTGGAAAGGTGCAGGGAGAATATCGCAAAGAGAAATCCAAAGGCCAAAGTATTCCCGATCTGCGCGAAAACGGGAGAAGGGATCGAGGCCTGGGCCGAATGGCTTGCACAGCAGGCGGGCAGCTTCTGAAAGAGTGCCGGGGACAGAATGAAAAACCGGGCATAGACAGAGAAAGAAAAGGAGAGAGCATTTCATGGCAGGAAAAGATCCGAAATATCCGCTGCGGCCGGAAGGCGCAGACGTCAGCGGCCCGATGAAGGAATCGATCGCCGCGCTTGGCAAGCTGATTACGGACCGGATTCCGATCAAGCTTGGGCTGAAGAAGGTGACAAAGGATGATCCGGAGTACTGGGCCGTCCGCATATTGTGCGATGACGACGAGAAGATTGCCCAGTTCGTGATCGACAATTTCCGGCAGATCCGCAAGCCGAAGACATTTGCCCAGCTGAAGGCTTCTTCCGGGCTGTCTGATGAAGAGCTTACCCGCATTCTTGACCGGATCTCCTACACCGGGCTGGTGGAGTACAACTGGGAAAATGAGCAGCATGAGAAGCAGTGGGTGCTGCCCATGTTTGTTCCGGGTTCGGGTGAATTCTCGAATATGAATCTGGACCTGATCGACGAGCATCCGGAACTGGGAATGTTCTTTGAGCACATGACGAGGCTTCCTCTGGAGAAGGTGACCCCGATGGTGCCGCCCGGAGGCGCCGGCATCGGGATGCATGTCATACCGGTTCAGAAGGAAGTGGATATGTGCAGCGAGTCCGTCAGCATTGAGAAGATCTCACACTGGCTGGATAAGTATGACGGGAAGTATGCCGCCTCCCCCTGTTCCTGCCGGCGCAGCAGGATGACCTATGAGGAGGGCTGCGGAGATGATTTTCATGACTGGTGTATTGCCATCGGGGATATGGCAGACTATGTCGTGCAGACAGGCAAGGGCGGGCGCTACATCACGCGGGAGGAAGCGCTTGAGATCCTGCGCAAGGGAGAGGAGAACGGCTTTGTTCACCAGATCACGAATATAGACGGAGAGGACAAGATCTTTGCCATCTGCAACTGCAACGTCAACGTCTGTTATGCGCTGAGAACCTCTCAGCTTTTCAATACCCCGAATATGTCGCGCAGCGCGTATGCAGCACATATCGATAAGAATAAATGTGTTGCCTGCGGAAGATGTGTGGAAGTATGTCCTGCCGGCGCTCTCAGCCTGGGACAGAAGCTGTGCAGGAAAAACGGGGAGGCTGTCAAGTATCCCAAGGCGCTGCTTCCCACGGACAAACCCTGGAGCAAGGAGGACTGGGACTGGGATTACCGGGACAACAACCGGATCGAGACGCATGAATCCGGAACCGCTCCCTGCAAGAGCGCCTGTCCTGCCCATATTGCGGTGCAGGGCTACCTGAAGCTTGCCGCGCAGGGCCGGTATACAGACGCGCTGGCTCTCATCAAGAAGAACAATCCGCTTCCTGCGGTGTGCGGACATATCTGCAACCGCCGCTGTGAGGATGCCTGCACCAGAGGAAGCATCGACAGGGCTGTTGCGATTGATGAGGTTAAGAAGTTTATTGCCATGCAGGATCTGGACGCGGAGACCCGGTATATCCCTCCGAAGATCATTCCGAGAGTACAGGGAGAGTTCGGGGAGAAGATCGCAATCATCGGAGCCGGTCCTGCAGGACTGTCCTGTGCCTACTATCTGGCGGAGAAAGGATACCGTCCCACTGTATTTGACCGCAATGAGAAGCCCGGCGGCATGCTGGTCTACGGCATTCCGTCCTACAAGCTGGAGAAGAATGTGATCGATGCGGAGATTGATATCATCCGTCAGCTCGGAGTGGAATTCAGATGCGGCGTGGAAGTGGGGAAGGATATCACGATCGGGGAACTTCGCAAAGAAGGGTACAAGGCATTCTATATCGCGATCGGCTGTCAGGGCGGCAGATCGGTCGGCGTGAAAGGCGAAGAAGGTCCGGGTGTGATCAGCGCGGTGGATTTTCTGAGAGAGATCAACGCGCGGGAATCCTATGACTTTGGGGGAGACGTCGTGATCATCGGCGGCGGCAATGTTGCCATTGACTGTTCGCGGGATGCCGTACGCGCCGGTGCGGAGCATGTTTATCAGTATTCTCTTGAGACCCGGGAGACCATGCCCGCATCCGCGGACGAAATCGAAGAAGCACTGAAGGATGGTGTCGTCCTGAACGGAGGCTGGGGACCGAAGGAGATTCTGCGGGACGACCACGGTGCGGTGAAAGGCATCGTATTAAAGCGCTGTATCAGCGTGAAGGACCAGGAGGGACGCTTCCGTCCGCAGTATGATGAGAATGAGACGGTAACGGTTCCCTGCAAGGCTGTGGTACTGGCCGTGGGACAGTCCATTGTCTGGGGAGATCTCCTCGCGGGAACCAATGTCAAGCTCGGAGCCGGGATGGGCGCTCTGTGTGATCCGGTCACTTATCAGACTGCCGAGCCGGACATCTTTGTGGGCGGTGATGTGTATACCGGCCCCAGGTTTGTGATTGATGCCATTGCGGCGGGCAAGGAGGCGGCCATATCGCTGCATCGGTTTGTACAGCCGCATACCTCGCTCACAATCGGAAGAAACCCGAATTATTACCGGGAGCTTGACAAAGATGACATCCTTGTGGAGAGCTACGACAACAGCTCCAGACAGATCCCGGGTACAGACAGATCAAAGACGCGTTCTTTCCGGGATGCGAAGCTTCCCTTCACAAAGGAGCAGGTTGCGAAGGAAACCGGACGCTGTCTTTCCTGCGGCGCAACAATCGTTGACGAGAATCAGTGCGTTGGCTGCGGCCTGTGCACGACCCGGTGTGAATTTGATGCAATCCATCTGCATCGCGACAATCCGGAGTGCTCCACGATGAGAAAGAGCGAGGACAAGCTGAAGTATGTCCTTCCCTACGGAATGAAACAGGCCATCAAGGTTCGCTTCAAAGGCAGGAAGGAACCGGAATGGCGCTGAGCAGTCAGATTCCGGAAAGCCGCCTTGCCCTGCGTCAGCAGACAGGAGAGGAAGATGCATGAATTGAGCGTGGTTTTCTACATTATCGATGAGGTGAAGGAGGTGGCGGCCGCAAACGATGTGTCCGAAATCTCCAAAGTCACCCTGCAGCTCGGCGAGGTGTCTACCGTCATTCCTTCGTATCTGAAGGATTGCTGGAAGTGGGCAAGCGCAAAGCACAGACTGCTGGAGACGGCTGAACTTGAGATTGAACCGATCCGGGCGCTCACCTACTGTGATGACTGCGGGAAACTGTATCCTACGCTCCGATTCGGAAAAACCTGTCCGAACTGCGGCTCCGGTCGTACCTGGCTGAAGCAGGGGCAGGAGTTTCTCATCAAAGAGATCGAATGCGCTGCCCGTGATTGAGGCAATGCCTGATTTCAGATATAATATATTATAATTGTCATTCTTTGTGAGACAGACTGGCGGCGGCTTCCGCCGGATCTCTTTTGACGGAGAACAGAAAACCCTTAAGGAGGGAATATGTATGATTGTTCAGGCACTTGACAAGATTAAGCAACAGACAATTATCTCATCCCTGTTATTGATGATTGTCGGACTTGTCATGCTGATCATACCGGTTCAGCATGACGGGATACTGGTAGAGATCCTGGGGTATATTATTCTGCTTGTGGGCGGAGTGATGATATGGAATTTTATCGGGGGAGAGAAGAAGCTGTCTGCCTGGATTCTGTTTACGGCGGCGCTTCTGCTGGTCGTACTCGGACTGTTTATTCTTCTGTCCGGGGATGATATTCTGACAGTCCTCAGCGTGCTGTTCGGAATCCTTCTGATCGTGGACGGCCTGCACAGTACAGCCCACGCATGGATGTATGCGCGCAGATCCGGGAAAAAGTGGTGGTGGATTCTGCTGATTCTGAGTATTTCGCTGATCGTGGCCGGCATTGTGATCCTCAATAATCCGTGGTGGGATGCGGCGCATTCCTTTGTGAAAGTGATTGGAGGCGTCATGCTTTATGCAGCTTGTGTCGGCGTGATCAGACTGATTCTGGTCTGGCCGATTCGGTCAAAGTAAGGGGGCCTGGAGATGAGTAAGAAAAAAACACAGATTGAAGAAGCCCGGGAGCAGAAAGAGATGAACACGCAGGAGAAGGCGCAGGAAGAGACCAAAAGCACTCAGAACCTGGCGGATCAGCCGGAGGATATCAGTGTTCCGGGTGAGATAAAGGACAAGGGAAACAACTGGATGGAAGAACTGAAACAGCAGATCAATGACGGAATTGACAGCATTTCAGGCAAAAAGAAGACGGCTGCTTCGGAAGAAGGAGCACCGGATCAGGCAGAGGCGGCAGAGACGGCACTCAATAAGGATCTGCTTCAGAAAGAACTGGCGGATTCTAAAGCAGGATTGACCCATACGCCGATGACAATGACGCCGGATCTGGAGAAACTGCTGGCGGATGAACTGAAGGAAGAGAAGAAAAACACCAAACGCTCCGCGCAGATGATCAGCGTGCTCGCGAAGCATAACTTCTACGCGAACGGTCTCACACCGGTGGAACTCAGAACAACGCTGGAGGATCTGGGTCCGACCTATGTCAAGATCGGACAGATCATGTCCAGCCGTACCGATCTGCTTCCGGAGAACTACTGCAAAGAACTGGAGACGCTCCGGCAGAATGTAAAAGAGCTGGATCCGCAGATTGCGCGCGCGGTGATTGAGGCGGAGACGGGAAAAAAGATTGATGAGATCTACAGTGAGTTCCGCGATGAACCCATCGGCTCCGCCTCAATCGGACAGGTGCATTACGGTGTACTCAAGGATGGCACGAAGGTTGTCACGAAGGTGCAGCGTCCGCTGATCGCGGAGATGATGGCGAAGGATTTTGAACTGCTTGGAAAGCTGGCGCCGCTTCTGGATGGCGGGAATGCGGACCAGGATTCCGATGCCATGAGCTTTGCCGCCATCATCAAGGAATTCGAGAAGGTAACCTGGGAGGAACTGGACTTCCGGGTGGAAGCGGCGAACACAAAATTCTTCAAAGACAGGATCCTTGCAGGCGGCCCGACGACCTGCCCGACTGTCATTGACGACCTGACAACAGAACGCATCTTTACCATGACATTTGTGGAGGGCTGCTCTGTTTCCAAAAAGGAAAAGCTCGCCCAGCAGGGGACGGATCCCATGCAGGCGGGACGGGATATTCTGGAGAGCTATCTGCAGCAGGTATTTGACGCCGGGATATTCCACGCGGATCCCCATCAGGGCAATATCATGGTCAGCGGCGGAAAGGTTCACTGGATCGACTTCGGCATGGTCGGCGAGATCACGGAGGCGGACATCACCTCTTTGGAGAAGATTGTTGTCGGACTGCTGCGCAGTGATACCGATTCGATGGCAGACGGCGTTTTGGCCATCGGATCGAGCGGCGCGGGATGTGACAGAAACAAGCTGAAGGATGATCTGGAACTGTTCTGCGCTAAGTACATGAGCGTGTCGAGCCTGAGCGATATTGATTTTTCCGCCCTGCTTGGGGAAGTGGTCGATCTGGCCAGCAAGCATCATATCACGATGCCCGGAAGGTTTACCATGCTCGTGCGTTCTTTCCTGACCATTGAAGGCGTGATGGAACAGCTGTGTCCGGAGCTGGATCTGTTTGAAGTCATCTCCAACAAGCTGATGGATCGGATGAAGAAGTCCTTCAGTCTGGAGAAGGAGATCCTGAATCTCGGACAGGGTGTTCTGGATGTCAGTAAGAAGGTAACCAGGATACCGCAGCTGCTTGCGGACAGTCTGTCAGACATTATCAAGGGCAGGCTGAAGATCAACCTGGAGCTGACCGGGTATGAAGAATTGATCAATGAGCTGGGCGCCAAGATCAACGATATTATTCTTGTGATCATCGGATGCGCCCTGTTTTCCAGCGGCTGCCGGCTGGCTGCAACGCAGATCCGTCCTGTTCTGCCCAATGGCATGCCTCTGATTGCATTGGTTGTTCTGATGATCGGAGCCTCCATGCTGATCTATGCGCTGAAACGAATCCTGAAAAAGAAGAAATAAAACATCGGTTCAGCACCCCGCAACTTGAAACAGAACAGGTGAGAAGAGAAACAGGAGAGGAGAACTGGAAACATGAGCAATATCCTGAGGCTTGTACTGACCTTGCTCTTTGACGCATACAGCCCGGTTCTGGTTGCCGTCAGAGTGTTATACATCATCGGCGCATGGCTGCTTTTTCGCAAGTCCGGTATTGCAAGCTGGTGGTCTCTGATTCCCTGGGCGAGAGAATATCATATGGGACGCTGCGCTGCCAGAGAGCCGGAAGGGCGCTATTTGTGTGTGACGAGCATGATGGTTACCCTGTTGAGCGTGCTGGGGATCTGCGTTCAGTGGAATCCGGATAATAAGACCCTGATCGCTTTGTCTCCGTTGATTGTTGTGATTCTGTTCTCCGTGCTGCTGGCACATTTTGTCTACAACATCCGCGTATTTGCAGGCTTTACCCAGGTGTATGGCGTCAGTAGGTGGTGGCTTGTGTTCTGCATCCTGGACGAGCTGCGCTTTATTCCGATGCTGGTCTGGGGCGGATCCAAGAAGTATCAGCCGGCCTGGAAGGTGCAGAATCTGAAGGCGGAGATGGAGCGCCTTGCGACGCACGGCAGCGCGGCTTTTATGAAGGAAGGACTGACGGTCAATCTGAAAGACCGCCATGTGAAGGAGTTTTTCCAGAAGAAATATCTTCTGAAGGATATCCACCTGGCGATTCCGCAGGGCCATCTGGTGCTTCTGCTTGGCGGTTCCGGCGCCGGAAAGACAACCTTTCTGAATGCCGTGAACGGCTATGAGAAGGCGGATGCCAAGGTGACACTGAACGGAAATGACATGTACACCGATTATAAGAAGATGCAGTACGAGGTGGGCTTTGTTCCGCAGCAGGAGCTGATGCGCGGCAAGGATACCGTGAAGAGAACCCTTCTTGACGCGGCGAAGCTTCGTCTGTCCAAGGACATTCCGAGCCATGACCGCGAGAAGCGCGTGAATGAGGTAATGGACATCTTCGGCCTGATTCCGGTGCAGGACAACCTGGTGGAAAAACTGTCCGGCGGACAGAAGAAGCGGCTGTCCATCTCCATGGAGTTTATCTCCAACCCGTCCCTGTTTATCCTGGACGAGCCCGATTCCGGCCTTGACGGTGTGATGGCACGGGAACTGTTTGAGCATCTTAGACAGATTGCTGATACCGGCAAGATTGTCATCGTGATTACGCATACACCTGACCGTGTCATCGATCTGTTTGATGACGTGATCGTTCTTGCGAAGGACAGCTCACGCACCGGACGCCTTGCCTTCTACGGCAGCATCGAGGATGCCCGGACCTTCTTCGGAAAACAGACGATGGAAGAGATCGTGAAGTCGATCAACCAGAAGGAAGAGGGCGGCGACGGACTGGCTGATGAGTTTGTACTGAAATACGCGGAGGTGCAGAATGGCTGATAAGAATGGAAATACTTCTGCAAGGCAGCTGGAAGTGCGGCATCGCAGCCGTTTCGGGCAGATCGGAATCTATTTCGGCAAGTTTATCCGGATGTTTGTCTATCAGAGCGACTGGAAGGTGCTGCCGATGGCTGCGCTGATCGCCGGCCTTGTCGGATTCGCTCTGGGCAGGGAATTCAGAATCAATATGGAGGGGACGCTTACGGCGACATTTGCGGTCGTGTGCGTATGCATATGGAACGGATCCTTCAACTCGATTCAGGTGGTCTGCCGGGAGAGAGGAGTCGTAAAGCGGGAACATCGTTCCGGGATGTATATTTCATCCTACATTCTGTCTCACATGATGTATCAGCTCCTTCTGTGCATCCTGCAGACGGTGGTAACCCTGATCGTGCTGCATCTTGTCGGCATGAAATTCACAGGCAGCGGAATGTTTACCCCCTGGATGGTGGTGGATGTCGGCATTACACTGTTCCTGATTACCTATGCCTCCGACCTGCTGTCATTGTGGATCTCGACGCTGGTACACAGCACGACGACGGCCATGACGATCATGCCTTTCGTGCTGATCTTTCAGCTGATCTTCTCGGGCGGTGTATTCTCGATCCCGAAGATCGTCAGGCCGATTGAGATGCTGACAATCTCAAGCCCGGGCCTCAAGGCGCTGGCGTCTCAGGTGAATCTCAATGAGCTCCCCTACTCGGCCGTGGACAAGATGATCAGGATGGTGGATAAAGTCGAGATAGGGGGAAGGGTTACCCTCGGCCAGGTGCTGGACCTGCTTCAGGACGAGGAGAATCCGACGGTTTCCGATATCAGGTCCATCACAGTCGGCAGCAGGATGACCCTCCGGGAGATCGGAGAGGATCTGCTGAACAATGACAGCTACGCGGATCTTCGCAGTCAGAAGCTGACCGACAGCCTGACGGTTGGAGAGGTCGTGTCTTCACTGATGCAGGAGGGTGTGCTTGATGAGGTCCTTGATACGGAAGTCGGCAAGACCATGACATTTGGGGAGGCCGTTGACTATCTTGCGGCCGATGATACGGTTTCGCAGCACCGGGATGCAGGGCTTGATATTCATATGACAGTGGGAGACGCGATCGATCTCATCGGCCGTGAAGAGACCATGGCCAATATCAGGAAAACGGCATCTGAGTCGATGTATGATCCCGATTATGAACATACAGACGAAAACATTATCGGCAACTGGCTTCATATTCTGCTCTTTGTTCTCGTATTTGCCGTTTTGTCCATCTTCACGCTGGAGTTTATTGATAAGGACAAGCGGTAACGGAAGAAATGCATCCGACAGCAGAAGCGGATCTGCCGGGGAGAAGTCCTGCGGACAGCCGTGAGAGAAGGAGTACATGCATCTATGGGGATCAGTGTTAAGAGAACCATCCTGACAATTATCCTGGCGTTTCTTTTTGTGATTGCATTCGGGTGGGTGATCATGATGCAGAATCATGCCACCCTGGTCAGAAACCAGTCCACGGACGAAACTCTGAGACGGGAAGAATTTACCCAGGCGAAGCATGATATCGAATCCGCCTGGAGAATCATGGAAAAAGACATCCGGGAGCAGTATCAGGTGGATGCTGCACTTTTAGCGCTGGAGCTTTGCAATATTATCGAAGAAAGTGAAGATGAGGCGATCGCGGTGTATTCCAGCGGTGCTGTTATGAAGGTGGAAAACGGCTCGATCACGGCGCCTGAGGAGACTGACCGGAAGCTTGGCCTGAACGCGGACCTGTTCGAAGGCAGCCAGGGCCTCTTTGCGTCTCCGGCAGATGCCGGCACCCTGGTTGTCTACAGCAGGATCAGCGGACCTTATTACTTTGTAGAGTGGCATGAGGATACCAGCTTACAGCAGGAAGTGGAAGATGTGCTCGATATACCGGACATTCTCCGGAAGGAGGAAGCGGCGTATCATGTCTGTGCCCTGTGTTACAAGGAGGATCCCGCGGCAGAAAATGGCGTGAGGATTCTGTATTGCAACGATATCATCACCGATCTGGAAGAAGTCTTTCAAAAAGCAGCGATGCAGGATCCGTCTTCCTATGAAACAGAAGAAGCACTCTCCGGCCGGTATGGTGTCCTGTCTTTGCAGGATGCCACTTTCCATTATGTGAAAGGGGAAGTTCCGGCGATCGGCGGTCACCTGATACTGATGAAGATACAGCCGAATCTTTACGTCAAAGCGCTCAGCCAGGGTACCTATATGTTTACAGCCCTGATCCTTTTCTTTGCGGGTCTGATTGCAGCAGGCATCTGGCTCTATTCCTATATCCGGAATAATGTCCTGACCATCTCTTCGGAAAAACGGTACCGGCCTTCCAATGTCCGCCGTTATGCGGCACTGTACGGAGTCGTCGGCGCGATTCTTATCTTCCTGAGCGGCCTGCTGATCTATGCGCTCAACGAACTGTATGACGATACGGCAGGAGGCAAGGAAAGACTGAGGACAGTGGAAGAGAGCCTGAGTATGCACGCCGACCGGGTGAAGCAGAATATGGACCGTTTCACTGAGCACTATCTGAACTATGGATCCCATATCGCGGAGGGCCTGGATAACTATCCTCAGCTGCGGGATCCGTCTGTTCTGCAGACGCTCTCAGACAGCATCTCCGCATCTTCGATCACACTGTATGACGCAAACGGAGAGGAAACCGTGAGCAGCAGTGATTATATCGGCCTTTCTCTCGGCAAGACCCCGGAGTCCTCTACATATGATTTCCGGCGGATTCTCAATGGTGTTCCTTCTATCGTACATGAAGTGGAAACCGATGAAATCACGGGAGAGAGCGGAATCAGGGTCGCCGTGCGGATCCGGGACACGGAGGATCCTTCCCGGTATGGCGTCATGATCCTCTGCATAGATCCGGTGCTGCTTGAATCCAACCTTTCCCAGATGACAGACGCGGTGCTGATGAATCTGTCCGGAGAAAATGTCATCCTGTGCATCGCAGATCAGGAGTCGGGAGAGATTCTCTCTTCCGGCAGAGAAGAACTGGTGCACAGGGATGTCTCCGCACTTGGACTGAATCCCGGCCAGATGTCTGGTTCTGTCATCCGGAATGTGAATACGGAAGAGGGCTCCATGTTTATCACCACTTCCTCCCTGGGCTCTGACGGTGGTTTGGTGACCGGTGCCAAAGCGGGTGAGCTGACTGCTGTTTACGCAGTGATGAAGGAGTCTGATACATTCGGCATGCTCGCATCGGCTCTGACCGGTTGTGCATTGTTCCTTGTCATGTATGGGGTATTGTCCTGGATGCTGCTTGGCGGTTACACGGAGGAATGGTATCAGAAAAATCTGAAAACGAAACAGTCTGAGGAGAGCATCGAAAAGCGCTGGCAGGGAGTCGGAAGCTATCTGATCTCCATCCGGCCGGAAAAGATCGGACTGATCACAATGGAAATCATCCTCGGGCTGTATCTGCTGCAGCAGATTCCCATCTCTCGTTTCAATACGGCGCTTTCCCGCAATTCCGTGTATTACTATCTCAATTCAGGAAATTGGGAAAAGGGATTGAACCTCTTTGCGATTGCGGGCATCCTTCTTCTTCTCGGCCAGATCCTGCTGGCTGTAATTGCGGTGCGGATTGTGCTGACGGTCATTTCTTCTTTTGTCGGAGGGAAGGGAAAAACGATCTGCAGGCTGATCAAAAGCCTTGTGATGTATCTGGCACTTTTCACGTTCCTGATTCTGGCACTGAATGATCTGGGCCTGAGCATGAGCACGATTCTGGCAGCGATCGCCACGCTTGGCATCGCGGTGTCTCTGGGCGCCCAGCACTTTGTGTCGGACATAATTGCGGGATTGACCATGGTGTTCGAGGGAACGGTCCATGTCGGCGATATTGTTGACCTTGGGATTGGCATGAAGCTGTATCACGGGACCGTGCAGGAGATCGGCCTGCGCTTCATCCGGCTTCTGACCCATGACGGGAATATCGTGGCGCTCAGCAATCGTGACATCAATACGATGACAAATATGATGCAGATGAATTCCATCTGCAGATGTGAGTTTACGGTCTCCTCGGACTATGTGATCGAGGAGATTGAGCAGATGCTGAACAGAGAGCTTCCCGCCATCGGGACGCAGGACCGGAGGATTCTGCGCGGCCCGGATTATCAGGGGATTCTCTCCCTGGATGACAGCCGCATGACCGTCTTGATCACGGCAGAGTGCAAAGAAGAGGATCTGTTTGATGTCCAGCAGATTCTGATCCGGTCGGTACAGCGCATATTCAAGCAGAACGGGTACGATCTCTGACATCAAGAATTGCCGTTGTCATGTCAGCGGCAGATATGGATACTTGACATTTTGAAACAGACTGATTTATAGTTGTTCCGATATCAATGGCGATATCCAGGCAGCTTATTCCAGGAATTGATTTCGGAAGCAATGGCGCTCCGGGTTTATTTAATGACCCGAAGCGCTTTTCTTTTTTGCAAAACGAATCAGGAGACATGGAAGGATCTCAGAAAGGACACAGTTATGGCAAAGGTGAATCGAAACTATCTCAAGCTTCCCGGAAGCTATCTGTTTTCCATGATCGGGGAACGGATCCGCACCTATCAGAAGCAGCATCCGGACGCGGATATCATACGCCTTGGGATCGGAGATGTGACGCAGCCGATTGCGCCGGAGATTATCCGGGCTTTGCATCATGCGGTTGATGAGATGGGGAACGCGGAAACCTTCCGCGGCTATGCGCCAGATCTGGGTTATGCCTTCCTGCGGTCTGTGATTGCCGAAAAGGATTACCGGGACAGGAACTGTGAAATCTCTGAAGAGGAGATCTTTGTCTCAGACGGAGCAAAATGTGACTGCGGAAACATTCAGGAAATCTTTTCCGCGGACAATCGGATCGCTGTCTGCGATCCGGTCTATCCGGTCTATGTGGACTCCAATGTGATGGCAGGCAGGACAGGGGTGTATGAGCCGGAAGCGGCCAGGTTTCAGGATGTGATCTATCTGCCGTGTACAAAGGAAAACGGATATGTCCCGCTTCTTCCGAAAGAAGTTCCGGATCTGATCTATCTTTGCTTCCCGAACAATCCGACCGGGGCGGTCATGAAGAAAGAGAACCTGCAGGAATGGGTGGACTATGCCAGAAAGCATGGATCCGTGATTCTGTATGACGCGGCATACGAAGCCTATATCTCAGATCCGGAGATTCCTCACAGTATCTACGAGTGCGAGGGTGCCCGGGAATGCGCGATCGAATTCCGGTCCTTTTCCAAAACGGCAGGGTTTACCGGTCTGCGGCTGGGATTTACGGTGGTTCCGAAGGACCTGAAAGTGGAGGGAACAGCACTGTGGCCGCTGTGGGCAAGACGGCACGGCACCAAATACAATGGAGCGCCGTATATCATTCAGCGGGCAGGAGAGGCGGTTTATTCCAAAGAGGGAAGAAGACAGGTCCGGGAGCAGATTGCATATTACATGGAGAATGCGAGGATTATTTACGACGGATTGCGTTCATCGGGGTATGAGGTATCCGGAGGGGTCAACGCCCCGTACATCTGGCTGCGGACGCCGGAGGGAATGACGAGCTGGGAGTTCTTTGATGTTCTTCTGGAGCAGGCCGGGGTTGTCGGTACGCCCGGAGCAGGCTTCGGACCTGGCGGGGAAAACCATTTCAGACTGACTGCCTTCGGCAGCAGAGAGAACACGGTGGAAGCGGTGGAACGAATCCGGAAAATGTGAAGAACGCTGCTTTCGTTCTTGAACACAGCATGAAGGAGAAATCAAATGGCGAAGTATATCTTTGTGACGGGAGGCGTTGTATCCGGTCTCGGGAAGGGGATTACGGCAGCTTCTCTTGGAAGACTTCTGAAGGCGAGGGGACTGAAGGTTGCCGCACAGAAGCTGGATCCTTATATCAATGTCGATCCGGGGACCATGAGTCCTTATCAGCACGGTGAAGTGTATGTGACGGAGGATGGGGCAGAGACGGATCTGGATCTGGGACATTATGAGCGCTTCATCGATGAGGATCTCAACCGGTATTCGAATCTGACATCGGGCAAGGTGTACTGGAATGTTCTGAATAAAGAACGGCGCGGCGCGTACTTAGGGTCGACGGTTCAGGTGATTCCGCATATCACGAATGAGATCAAGGAGTTTGTCTACCGGGTCGGGAAACAGACAGACGCGGATGTCGTGATCACGGAGATCGGCGGTAACATCGGTGATATTGAATCACAGCCTTTTCTGGAGGCAGTCCGGCAGATCTCTCTGGAGGTCGGTGAGAAGAACAGCTTATTCATTCACGTAACGCTGGTCCCTTACCTGCAGGGCTCCCATGAGCACAAATCAAAGCCGACCCAGCATTCCGTGAAGGAATTGCAGGGAATGGGAATCAAGCCGGACATCATTGTACTGCGCTGCAATGAGCCGCTGGAGAAAAGCATCTTCCGAAAGATCGCATTGTTCTGCAATGTGAAGGAAGACTGCGTCATCGAGAACAGGACGCTGGAAAGTCTGTATGAAGCACCCCTGATGCTGGAGCATGCCGGATTCTCCGAGGTCGTGTGCAGGGAACTCGGATGGAAGGTGCCGCAGCCCGATCTCGCGGAATGGAAGGAAATGATCCGGCAGATTCACAGCAGGAGAAGGGAGATTACGATCGGCCTGGTCGGAAAGTATGTTCAGCTCCATGATGCATATCTGTCCGTGGCGGAGGCACTGGCGCATGCCGGCTTTGCGCTGGATGCGCACATCAATATTGTATGGATAGATTCGGAAAAAATCACGCCGTCCAATTATGAAACTGTCCTGGAAAAGGTGCAGGGCATCCTGGTTCCGGGAGGTTTCGGAGACCGCGGAATCGAGGGGATGATTCTGGCGGTGCAATATGCCAGAGAAAAAGGAATCCCGTACCTGGGGATCTGCCTGGGTATGCAGATTGCGGTGATAGAATTTGCAAGGCATGCTGCGGGGATTGCTGACGCGTGCTCCGGAGAATTTCCGCATCCGTCAAAGCACCGGGTGATCGACTTTATGCCGGGACAGTCGGATGAGATTGCCAAAGGAGGAACACTCAGGCTCGGAAGCTATCCCTGCAGCATCCTTCCTGGTACTTTGATGGAGCAATGCTATCACGAGAAGGAGATCCGGGAACGGCACCGGCACAGATACGAATTCAACAATGACTACCGGCAGATACTGGAAAAGGCCGGGCTGGTCATTTCCGGTGTTTCCCCGGACGGGACTTTGGTGGAAACGGTGGAGCTTGGGAAGCATCCTTTCTTCCTCGGCGTACAGTATCATCCGGAATTCAAATCCAGGCCGAACAGACCGCATCCTGTATTTCTGGGATTTGTACAGGCGGCAGGGACCTGCGTACGGTAGGGAAGGCAGCCGGTCGCGGCGCAGCAGAAGACCGGAGAAACTCCTGCATTTGCCGCAGCAGGAGCGCATCAAAGATGGAGGGAGAGAATAATTATGTGCGGAATCGTTGGATATACGGGTCACAGACAGGCAGCCGGACTTTTGCTGGAAGGACTCAGCAAGCTGGAATACAGAGGATATGATTCGGCAGGCATGGCCGTCCTGGATGAGAACGGCTCTGTCAGTCTGGTTAAGGCAAAGGGAAAGATTCATCATCTGGAGGAGCGGACAGAGCATGGAAGACTGCTTCCCGGTCACTGCGGCATCGGCCATACCAGATGGGCCACACACGGAGAACCAAATGAGAGAAACGCGCATCCGCATATCAGCGGGGCGTTTCATGAAACGCAGTCTGATTATTCCACCTCTGATGTCATCGGTGTGCACAATGGAATCATCGAGAATTATGAGGAGCTCAGGGAAAAGCTGCTCCGGCACGGATATGAGTTCTACAGTGATACGGACACAGAGGTTGCGATTAAGATCGTTGACTATTATTACCACAAATACAAGATCGGACCGATTGACGCGATCAACCGGATGATGGTAAGAGTAAGAGGAAGCTATGCCCTTGCCCTGATGTTCCGGGATTATCCCGGAGAGATCTATGCGGCACGCAAGGACAGCCCGATGATTATCGGCGTTTCCGGCGGGGAATCTTTCCTGGCTTCGGATGTTACCGCGATGCTGAATTATACCAGAAAGGTGTACTACATCGGTAATCTCCAGGCAGCCAGACTTGTACCGGGAGAGGCGCATTTCTTTGACCTGAACGGAGATGAGATTGACCTTCCGGAATCTGAAGTGACCTGGGATGTGAAAGGCGCGGAGAAGAACGGCTATGAGCATTTCATGATGAAAGAGATCCATGAGCAGCCGCAGGCGGTGCGAAATACCATGGAGAGCGTCATGAAAGACGGCGATATCAGTTTTCAGGAAGCGGGGCTTGATGATGCGATCCTCCGGGAGACGGAGTCTGTCTGCATGATTGCATGCGGTTCCGCATGGCATGTCGGAATGACGGCACAGTATGTGCTGGAGGATATGGCGCAGGTTCCGGTGCGCGTGGAGCTGGCATCGGAATTCCGGTACCGCAGGATCCTTCCAGCCGCGCATTCCCTTGCCATTGTGATCTCGCAGTCCGGGGAGACAGCAGACAGTCTGGAGGCACTGCGCATAGCCAGGGAGAAAGGAATCCGGACGCTGGGGATTGTCAATGTAGAAGGATCCAGCATCGCCCGGGAGGCGGATCATGTACTCTATACGAAGGCAGGGCCGGAGATCGCGGTTGCCACGACAAAGGCGTTCTCCTCACAGCTGATGATGATGTATCTGATCAGCGTCAGGATGGCTTATGTAAAAGAGCGGATCGGGGAAGAGGATTATCGCTCCTTCCTGCAGGAACTGAGGATGCTTCCGGACAAGATCGAAAGGCTTTTGCAGGGGCAGGAAAGAATCCAGTGGTTTGCCTCAAAATACGCGAACGCGAAGGATGCCTTTTTCATCGGAAGAGGGGCGGATTACGCGATCAGCATGGAGGGGAGCCTGAAGCTGAAGGAGATTACCTACATTCACAGTGAAGCCTACGCCGCGGGAGAGCTGAAGCATGGAACCATCAGCCTGATTGAAGACCGCACGCCTGTCATCGGCGTCCTGACACAGAAAAGGCTTCTGGAGAAAACCCTCAGCAACATGAAGGAATGCAAAGCCCGGGGCGCTTATCTGATCGGCATCACAGATGTGGATACGGAAGCGGTGTGCGGCAGTCTGGACTTTATGATCCGGATCCCGCAGACCAGGGAGCAGTTCTCTGGGATCCTTGCAGTGGTTCCGCTGCAGCTGTTAGGGTATTATATCAGTGTTTCGAAGGGACTGGATGTAGACAAACCGAGAAACCTTGCAAAAAGCGTTACCGTGGAGTAGCTTTCGGCGGCCGGGACGGGTACCGACTGGAAGAAATTATGGAAAAGTCTCTGACAGTGCCAGAGCTTCAGTCTGAAGAAAAGGAAGGACATCAGATATGAGCTATACAACCGATGAAGTGCTGCACCAGATCGAGGAGGAGGATGTCAGGTTTGTCCGCCTTGCGTTTTTCGATGCGTTTGGTGTTCAGAAAAATATCGCTGTAATGCCGGGAGAGGTGAAGAAGGCGTTTGAGACCGGGATGCCGATCAATGCGAGGGAAATTGCCGGATTCGCGGACAGCCCTTACGCTTCTCTGTACCTGAAGCCGGATCCCGACACGCTGACGATCCTGCCGTGGCGGTCAGAAAGCGGAAAGGTACTGCGGATGTTCTGTGATGTCTGCACTCCTGACGGCAGGATCTATGACAATGATACGAGGAATATTCTGAGGAAGGCTGTGGCGCGGGCGAAGGAGGCAGGAATCGAGTTTCGTTTCAGTATAGAAAGTGAATTCTATCTGTTTCTGAAGGGGGAAGACGGCAATCCGACAAAGATTCCCTATGACCGGGCCGGCTACCTTGACATCGCCCCCGCGGACAGGTGTGAGAACATCCGGCGCGAGATCAATCTGACGATCGAGCGGATGGGGCTTACCCCGGAGCGCTCTCATCATGAGCGGGGTCCGGGACAGAATGAGATTGATTTTCATTACGCGAAGCCGCTGAAGGCCGCTGATCAGATCACGACGTTCAAGATGGCGGTCAGGACCATCGCGGACCGGCATGGACTGTACGCTGATTTTTCCCCGATGCCCCTGCCGGATCAGCCCGGAAACGGATATCACATCAACCTGTACGCAGTAAACGAGGCGGGAGAGGATGTCGCGATTCACGCGGCTGCCGGAATTATGGAGGTGATCCGGGATATTACGATCTTTCTGAACCCCACGGACGACTCCTATTCACGGCTTGGCAGCAGTTCGGCGCCGGATCGCGCGAACTGGTCCAGGGAAGGAAAGTCGGAGCTGATGTATCTTGAGACCTTTCAGGGACGTACCCGCGTGGAATTGCGCTCCCCTGATGCATCCGGGAATCCTTATCTGGTTTACACGCTTTTGATCTATGCGGGACTGTCCGGGATAGAGAGAAAACTCACGCTGCCGGAAGAGATGACGCAGAATGCAGATCTGCTCCCGGCTTCCAGGAAGGAAGCGGGGAAGGCTGCCATGCAAAGTGCGTTTGTCAGAGGCTATATACCGGAGGAAATACTCCGGGTGTATTGCTCCGCTCAGTAGGCAGTGCCACCCTTAGCAGGCGGCGGGGTTTAACAAACTGAACGCAGAGGCGGGAAATTGATCAGAGTGAAGGAGTTTGGAGAAAGCAGACGATGATCAGAGAGGAACAGATGCAGCATTCCATACTGACGGTATCCGGCGCGGAGAAGTTTTTTCCGCTGATCAGGATGGCGATGCAGAATGTGCCTGTTCAGTCAATGGAATACCGTACCAATGCGGCTGCAGCCAGGAGGTGTATCCTGGAGCGATATTACAGCCTGGTGGTCGTGAACGCGCCTCTTCCGGATGAAACAGGAGTGGAGTTTGCGCTGGATGCAGCGAGTCAATGCAGCGCCTCCATCTTACTGGTTGTACCGGACGGGATCTATGAGGACACGCTGGATCGTGTCACGGATCATGGAATTCTGGTTCTTGCGAAGCCCTTTCCTGCATTGCGCATCGCACACGCGATGCGGTTCTTGTCGGCACAGCAGGGAAAACAAAATGAGGCAAAGCAAAAACTCCTGGCGGCAGAGGAAAAGCTGCAGGAGCTGCGTCTGGTGGATAAGGCGAAATTCCTGCTGCTGGAACACCGGCATATGACAGAAGAAGAAGCGCATCGCTATATCGGGAAGCAGGCGATGGATCACGGCACTTCCAGAAAAAGAATTGCACAGAGAATACTGGATGATTATGAAGGATAAATCCTTTCTTTACGGATTGCTGTAAGAATGATAAAACAAACATACAACTGTTTACATAGATTCTTGTACCCGTGAAAAGAAAGGACACCCGAATATGGATGAGGTATTGACACTCGCAAAACCGAGGAAGAAGGGGCTTGTTTCTCTGATCTTCAGCCGGTTTTTTGTGATCGTGATACTCCTGGCCATACAGATTGCTTTTCTCGTTGTCTTTAATGTGTGGCTGCATGATTATATGCCCCTTTATACCGCACTGATGATGACCCTGACCATCGTCGGAGTGATCTACCTGTTCAACAGCGGCATGGATTCTTCTGCCAAGCTGACATGGATGTTCATCATTGCGATCTTGCCGATTGCCGGTGTGGCAATGCTGGCGTTTTCGCAGACGAGCATCGGGAACCGTAAGCTCAAGCACAGAGTACAGGAGCTGATTGCCGGAAGCCGGGAGGTAATCCGGCAGCCGGAAGGCGTCATGGAGAAGCTGTCCGGCGATCTGTCCGGAACGCAGGATCTGAACTGGTATTTGAACCAGAGCAATTGTTTTCCGCTCTATGACAATACCAGGACAGACTTCTTCCCCCTGGGAGAGGATATGTTCGCTTCCATGCTGGAAGATCTGAAGAAGGCTGAAAAGTTTATCTTTATGGAATTCTTCATCATCGATGAAGGGTATATGTGGGGAAGCATCCTGAAGATCCTTGCAGATAAGGCGGCAGCAGGCGTCGATGTGCGCGTGATGTATGACGGCATGCTGGAGGTATCCACGCTCCCTTCCAATTACTGCAGCCTTCTGAAGAAGAGAGGAATCAAGGCAAAGGCATTTTCCCCGATCAAACCGATCGTTTCTTCTCACTACAATTACCGCGACCATCGCAAGATCCTGGTAATCGACGGGAAGGTAGGGTATACGGGAGGCGTAAACCTGGCGGATGAGTACATCAACCGCAGGGAAAGATTCGGCCATTGGAAGGACACGGGCCTCAGATTGGAGGGGGAGGCAGTCAGGTCCTTCACACTTCTGTTCCTCCAGATGTGGAACATCGACGAGAAGGAGGCGGCCTATGAACCCTGGGTGAGCATGGATCCGGGACAGCCGGTCAAGGCAGAAGGCTTTGTTATGCCCTACGGTGACTGCCCTCTGGATCATGACAAGGTCGGCGAGATGGTATATATGGATCTCTTCAACCGGGCAGAGGACTATGTCCATGTGATGACACCCTATCTGATTCTGGATGGAGAACTGGAAACTGCCATCAAGTTTGCCGCGCTGCGCGGCGTGGATGTCAAACTGATCCTGCCCGGAATACCGGATAAGAAACTGGCGTTTGCCCTGGCCAAGTCTCATTACAAACGCCTGATCGATGCAGGGGTGAAGGTCTATGAGTACACCCCCGGATTCGTTCATGCGAAGGTTTTTGTCAGCGACAACCGGAAAGCGGTGGTGGGTACGATTAATCTGGATTACCGGAGCCTGTACCACCACTATGAATGCGCAGCTTACATGTATCAGACCTCCTGCATTCCCGATATTGAGCGTGATTTTCAGGAAACACTTGCAAAGTGCAGACAGGTTACGCCGCAGAGTATCAGGAATGAGAAGCTTTCTTACAAGATTATGGGGGAGCTGATGCAGTTTTTCGCTCCTATGATGTAAGATATGCCTGAGCCCAAACTGAAATAACTGAAATAAGAAGGTGATTGCAAAAGATGAAAAATGAAAATGCGAAGAAGATTACAACTGTGAATGAACTGGAAAAAAAGCTCAGACGCATGCGCCTGGCACAGGAGAAGTTTGCCTCCTTCTCGCAGGAGCAGGTGGACCGGATCTTCTTTGAGGCTGCGATGGCGGCGAACAAGGCCAGAATCCCGCTGGCGAAGATGGCAGTGGCGGAAACCGGGATGGGTGTCGTGGAGGACAAGGTGATCAAGAATCACTATGCGGCTGAATACATCTATCATGCCTACCGCAGTACGAAGACATGCGGGGTGATAGAAGAGGATCCGGCTGCCGGGATTATGAAGATTGCGGAGCCGATCGGCCTGATTGCGGCGGTCATTCCCACGACGAATCCGACGTCCACTGCGATCTTCAAGACCCTGATCTGCCTGAAAACCAGAAACGCGATTATCCTCAGCCCGCATCCCAGGGCAAAGGATTGTACGATCGATGCGGCGAGAATTGTCTATGAGGCGGCGGTGCGCGCCGGCGCGCCGGAAGAAATCATCGGCTGGATCGATGAGCCGTCTCTGGATATGACGAATCTTGTCATGCGGGAGTGCGACTGCATCCTTGCGACCGGAGGCCCCGGTATGGTCCGGGCAGCATACTCCTCCGGAAAACCGGCACTTGGCGTCGGCGCCGGCAATACGCCTGCAATCATCGACAGCTCCGCCGATGTGCGGATGGCAGTCAATTCCATCATTCATTCAAAGACCTTTGACAACGGAATGATCTGTGCGTCAGAGCAGTCTGTCACAGTTCTGGAAGATGTGTATGAGGAGGCACGAAAAGAATTCGAAGCGCGCGGGTGCTATTTCCTGGATCCGAAAGAGGCAAGGAAGGTCGGCAGAACGATCATTATCAACGGAGCGGTCAATGCAAAGATCGTCGGACAGACGGCAGCAGAGATTGCGAAGATGGCCGGCATAGAAGTACCGGAGCGCACCAAGGTTCTGATCGGAGAAGTAACCAGTACCCGTGTTACCGAACCGTTCGCGCATGAAAAGCTCTCCCCGGTCCTCGGCATGTACAAGGCTGGAACCTTTGAAGAGGCTCTGGACATAGCCGAGAAACTAGTCATGGAGGGAGGCCCCGGACATACCTCGTCTCTGTTCATCAATCCGGATGAGAAAGAAAAGATCCGGCAGCACGCGGAGCGCATGAAGACCTGCAGGATTGTCATCAACATGCCGTCCTCTCAGGGAGGCATCGGAGATCTGTATAACTTTAAGCTGACCCCGTCTCTGACACTCGGCTGCGGTTCCTGGGGCGGCAATTCCATTTCCCACAATGTCGGAGTGATGGATCTTCTGAACATCAAGACAGTTGCTGAGAGGAGAGAAAACATGCTGTGGTTCAGGCTTCCGGAAAAGGTGTACTTCAAGCGTGGCTGTACCGAAACCGCGCTGGATGAGCTGGGCAGTGTCATGCACCGGAAGAAATGCTTTATCGTCACGGATACCTTCCTCTACCAGAATGGATATGTGAAGCCGATTGAAGAGAAGCTTGACCGGATGGGGATCACACATGCATGCTTTTATGATGTCAGTCCGGATCCGACGCTTCAGTGCGCCCGGGAAGGTCTTCGGCAGATGAACTCCTTCGAACCGGATGTGATCATCGCCATGGGAGGAGGCTCCCCCATGGACGCGGCGAAGATCATGTGGGTGATGTATGAGCATCCGGATGTAAACTTTGAGGATATGGCCATGAACTTCATGGACATCCGCAAGCGCATCTATGTATATCCCGAGATGGGAAAGAAGGCGTATTTTGTGGCGGTCCCGACTTCTTCCGGCACCGGCTCCGAGGTAACGCCTTTTGCGATTATCACCGATGAGAAGACCGGCACCAAATGGCCGCTTGCCGACTATGAGCTGATGCCGGATATGGCGATCGTTGACGTTGACAATATGATGAATCAGCCGAAGGGCCTGACCAGCGCGTCCGGGATTGACGTCATGACCCATGCGCTTGAGGCATATGTCTCTGTCATGGCTTCGGACATGACAGACGGTATTGCGCTGAAGGCGACGAAGCTGGTCTTTGACAATCTTCCGTCTGCTTACCTCAATGGCGCAAAGGACCCGGTGGCCCGCGAGCATATGGCAATGGCTTCCACACTGGCCGGAGAGGCATTTGCGAATGCGTTCCTCGGACTCAACCACAGTATGGCGCACAAGCTGGGCGCCTATCATCACATCCCGCACGGGGTGGCCAATGCGCTGGTTCTGACCTATGTGATGCGCTACAACGCGAATCCGGTTCCCGTTAAGATGGGGACATTCCCCCAGTACCAGTATCCGCACGCACTGGAGCGTTATTGCGACGTTGCGCGTTACAATGGGCTGGCAGGCAAAAATGATCAGGAGACCTTTGATCTTCTGATTGATAAGCTGGAGGAGCTGAAGAAGACGATCGGTATCCCGTCTTCCATCCGGGAGTATGGAATCAGCGAAGAGGATTTCCTCTCCACGTTGGATGAGATGACAGAAAACGCATTTAACGACCAGTGCACCGGTGCCAATCCGAGGTATCCGCTGATGAGTGAGATCAGGCAGCTGTATCTTCTGGCCTACTATGGGAAGGATACAAAGGAAGCGGCTCTGATCTGATCCATACTTTGGGCTGATTGCAGCAGAAAGGAAAAAACATGGCCAATAGAATCATCCTGGAAGAAAAACCGAATAAAACGGTCTTCCGTGAGGGAGATGTCATCATAAAGGAATTCGTCCCGGGGCATCCGAAGGAGCATGTATTCAACGAGGCGTACATTCACTCCTGTGTCGAGGCAAGCGGGCTTTCGATTCCGAAGATCAGATCGGTTGTGCCCTCCAATGGCGGCTGGGCTCTGACCATTGAATACATTGAAGGAAAAACCCTGGACCGGCTTATGCAGGAAAGCCCCCAGATGTGCGAAGCGTATCTGGAGCGGCTGGTGGACATTCAGCTTGAGGTCGGCGGCTATCAGGTTTTGCAGCTTCGCAATACCATCTCAAAGATGGATCAGGTCATCAAGTCTGTTGAGGGAATTGATGCGGCAACCCGCTATGAACTGCTTCAGCGCCTGCATGGAATGAAGCGTCATACCAGACTTTGCCACGGTGATTTCGTTCCGTCCAACGTGATCCTGCGCGATGACGGAAGCTACTGTGTACTCGACTGGGCGCACGCAACCTCCGGAAATGCCGGCGCCGATGCCGCGATCACCTACATGCGTTTCTCTTTGGATCAGCCGGAATACGCCGAGGAATATCTGCGCATCTTTTGCGAGAGGTCAGGCATGTCTGTCCGGTATGTCCAGAAATGGCTTCCGATTGTGGCAGCCGCACAGCTTGCGAAGAAGAACCCGTCCGAGAAGGAGCTCCTGACACAGTGGATCAGCGTTGTGGAGTATCAGTAAGGAAGACGGGACAGTTGTTGTGAAACAGCAGAAAAGGAGAGTAGTTATGCTGAAGAAAAGATCTATGTTCGGACTTCTGGCAGCAGGAGCCATCGCGGTAAGTCTGGTCCAGCCGGTTCCGGCGGAGGACGGACAGAATCCGGTGATGAATTTCATCGGCTCCTATCAGGCAGGAAGGTGCAGTGCGCAGGTGGAAGCCGTCGGCAATGAGGGCGCACAGGTGACACTGATGTGGGTCAACTCCGCATTTGCGGCAACAGAGTGGAACATGAGCGGCGTTTTTGATCCTGAGACGATGGTCCTTTCCTATGAGGACGGAACCCGGATCGAGCATGAGGCGGATGAGAATGGAACAGACACCACCCAGGTGATCTACGAGAATGGAAAAGGGAGCTTTCGGTTTGATGAGAATCTCACCTTTACCTGGGATGATCAGGAGGAGCATGCCGGAGACGGTCTGGTATTCGAGTGGATGCCGATTGTGCCGGAAACGGAGTCTGAGCAGGCGGAGGAGGCACTCACGCTCTCCGATGATGCCTCTGATTTTGTTCTGCTCAGTGAAGCCGTGCCGGATGCGATTCTGGAGATCCGTTACTATTCCACCTATAACTTTGTCGGTGACAGGATCGACGGCTATGAGGAGCCGGTTGCGCTTTTGACGAAGGAAGCTGCCGAGGCTCTGAAGGAGGTGAGCGATGACCTGGTTCAGAAGGGATATCGTCTGAAGATCTATGATGCTTACCGGCCCCAGAGCGCTGTCACCAATTTTGTCAACTGGGCACAGGATGCGGAGGATACCCGGATGAAGGAATATTTCTATCCGGAGCTGGAGAAGGATGTGCTGTTCCCGCAGGGATACATCAGCGATCATTCCGGACACAGCCGCGGAAGCACCCTGGACCTGACCCTGTTTGATATGAAGACGGAAAAGGAAGTGGATATGGGCGGAACCTTCGATTACTTCGGACAGCTCAGCCATCCGGATTATACGGGCATCACCACGGAGCAGTATGAAAACCGCATGCTGCTGCGCGAAGCGATGACTTCGCATGGCTTCAATCCGCTTCCGGAGGAATGGTGGCATTTCACCCTGGCAGATGAGCCGTATCCGGATACCTACTTTACGTTCCCCGTGAACAGTGACTCTGTCGTGAATGAGTGACCTGTCCGGATGCGTTTCAGGTCATGAGTGAAGAGGAGACGGCTGCTCTGGAATCCGTGAAAACGAGAAGCAAGATCCGCCGCTATGTCATCATCGGAATCGTCGTGGTTGTCGCGCTGGCAGCGGTTGTTGTGGCGGCGAAGCTCTATGGAGGCAATCTGCATCTCTCGGGCGGAGGAACGTTTGATTTCCATATTTCCTGAGTCATATGCCGGGACAGACTCGCAGGAGAATTCAACTCAGTCGGAGAGTCCTCCGCCTCTATAGGCGGTGGGTTATTGCAAACTATACTCAGTGGCGCGGCAAGAACGCCGATGGAATTCGGAACAGGGGATCAGGGGATACCGGGTGCACAGGAGGCAGGAGCTTTCAACATGAGCAGCATATTGAGGCCGCATCACGGAATGTGCCTTCAGTTTTACGAGGGCAGGGGATACAGTCAGGAGTTTACGGATCACATGGGGAGAGTCCTGCAGGAGTTCCGGCAGGATCCCGGCCGGAGGATTGTTCTGAAGCCGCAGACAGACCTGGTGTGCGGGCATTGTCCGCATAACAGGGCCGGATGCTGTGATACGCAGGAGAAGACAGACCGGTATGACCGGGAGGTCATGAAAGCGTGCGGTTTTTTTGAAGGGGAAGAGATGTCTGTTGCCGAGGCAATCGGACGCATCAAAGCGCAGGTGATCGAGACAGGACTGCGGAGCAGAATCTGCGCGGACTGCAGCTGGAATGAGATCTGCAGCGCGAAAAGCCCGGAAGATATCTGGAATTGATCTGTATAGGAGTAAGCGGAGCGGGAAAGATGGATGGTGTTAAGTTCTTACTGGATCTGAGTGTCCTTCTGCTCGGAGCAAAGGTGTTCGGTCTTCTGGCGAAGAGGATCGGCGTGCCGGAGGTCGTCGGGCAGATCGTCGCAGGCCTCGTGTTTGGCCCGGCCCTGCTTGGCTTCATACAGGAAACAGAGTTTCTGGAGCAGATGGCCGAGATCGGTGTCATGATGATCATGTTCGAGGCAGGTCTGAATACCGATCTGAAGGAAATGCGAAGGACCGGTGTCAAGGCTGCGGGCATCGCGCTTGTGGGAGTGATCGTGCCCATGATTATGGGTGCGGCGGTTTACCTTCTTTTTTATGGGATCGGAAGCTCTGACGGCGATGTCATTCTGCGCGGACTGTTCATCGGAACCATCATTTCCGCAACCTCTGTGAGCATTACCGTGGCGGCGCTGCAGGAGCTCGGCCGGCTGAACGATACGGTCGGAACCGCTATTACCGGAGCCGCCATCATTGATGACGTGATCGGGATCGTGGCGCTGACTGTCGTAATCAGCATGAAGGGCGGAAACGGCGCTTCGGGCATAGGCTCCGTGCTTCTGAAGGTGGTGCTGTTTTTTGTGCTGGCCATCGGAAGCGGGGTTGTGATCAACAAGGGAATGCATTTTTTGGATGAGAGGTTTCCTCACACACGCAGAATCCCGATCGCAAGCCTGTGCTACTGCTTTCTTCTGGGATATGTTGCGGAAACGTATTTCGGAATCGCGGACATTACAGGCGCCTATCTTGCCGGCGTTGTCCTGTGTAATCTCAGTGACAGGGACTATATCAACGAAAAGGTCAGCATCAGCTCCTACATGGTGTTCGCCCCGCTCTTTTTCACCGGAATCGGTTTGAAGACAAGCTTCAGTACAGTGAATGCCAGGCTTCTGATCTTCAGTATCCTCTTCACTGCTGTGGCACTGGCCGCGAAGGTGATCGGATGCGGCGGATGTGCCTGGCTGATGGGATTTAAGCGGAAGGATGCGCTGAAGATCGGAATCGGCATGATGTCGCGCGGAGAGGTGGCACTCATCACCGCGCAGAAGGGGCTGGCGGCAGGACTGCTCGACGCGGATTTTTTCACCTCGGTAATTCTGCTGATTGTGATCAGCTCCATTGTCACGCCGATCCTTCTGAAAAGGGTATATCAGAACTGAGAGGAGACAGACGGTATCATTTGCATCGTATCAGGAAATGCGTTTATAATAGGCCCGGAGTTGACTGGCGTTCTGCTTCACTGCATTACGCTTCCGGCAATGAAAGAGCCTGATCGGGCACTTAGCGGAGTATTGAAGGGGACATTGGGGGATGACACGAATTATTGAAAAAAGAGCCGGACGCAGGCTGCTTCCGGCGGCAGCGGCCTTCTGCCTGCTGTTTTCGGGACTGGGGATCGGCGTGCATGCCGAGGAATCCATTGTCGTGGATGGCGGCTCGGCGGAAGAGGCACCTGTCCAGGAGGAAAATGCCGCTTCGACAGCGGATCCGGCGCAGATTGACGGATTGTTCGAAATCGTCAGTGAGCAGCAGGGTTATGCCGGTGAGGCCGCGGGGGAAACCGAAGATACAAAGGGCAAAAAGAAGAAGGAAAAGCAGCTGATTGTCGGGTATAAGCAGACCGGCGTACAGGCGAGCATTCGTTTTGAGATGGGAGAGAAGCCTTCTCTGGCGAGCCTGCAGCGCCAGTTCCCGTCGACGTTGGATGTCTACTTCCTGGGTGAGAAGAAGGCAAAGACGCTCAGCGTGACATGGGAGTGCTACGGAGACGACTACAGCTCGACCAATCTGAACTATTACTTCTTCACGCCGAAGTTTGATGAGAGCAAATATGAGGTAAAGGGTCTGAATCTCCAGTCGGAGTCTCCGTATATTGAGGTGATTCAGAACGCCTTCACCTATGAGATGATAGAATCTGCTCCGCCGAAGGAGAATGAAGCCGCGGTGGTTGCGTACTGCAGGGAGAAGCTGAAGCTGAATACCGCCGCGACCTGCGGCATACTGGCCAATATCTACTGTGAGTCCGGATTCCGGACAAATGCGATCGGAGACGGCGGGACGTCAGTCGGAATCTGTCAGTGGCACAATAGCAGATGGACGAATCTGCGTGCATTTGCGCCGGACGACTGGCAGACGCTGGAGGGTCAGCTGCGGTTCATGCGCAAGGAACTGAGAAGCGGTTACCGCAAGACACTCAAGTATCTTCAGAACGTATCCGATGACGAGCAGGGAGCGTACGACGCTGCCTACTACTGGTGCATGCATTATGAGATGCCGGATAAGATTCTTTCCAGAAGCACGACCCGCGGGTATCTCGCAAAGAATGTCTACTGGAAGCGGTACGGGCTTGGCGAGGAGGAGACGGAATCGGAACTGCTGACCGGGGAAACGGAATCGGAAGCGCCGGCCGATGAGACCGAATCGGAAGCGCTGGCCGATGAGACCGAATCGGAAGCGCTGCTGCAGGAGACCGGACCGGAAGGGCCGGTACAGGAGACCGGGTCCGACACGATTTCACAAAAGACCGCACAGCCGGAGAGCGGGCAGGATGCGAAGGCGCAGGCGGAAGCGTCTGAGAGGGAAGAGAGCACGGAGACAGAGTCCGAAGAGAAACCGGTCGGAAAGTACCGCTGCATCTCCGATGACGGACTGTTCATCCGCAGTGCCCAGACAACCGATTCGGAAGCGGTCGGATCGATCCCATTCGATGAAACGGTGGATGTGCTTGACATACAGGGCGAATGGGCAAGAGTCCGGTATGAGGACAAGGAAGGATACAGCAAGCTGGAATATCTGGAGAAGCTTCCGGACGGAAGAAAGAAGGATGAAGGCTCTTTAGAGACCAGGAATCAGAGAGCCGGCTGAAAATGATCAGAAGGAACCGGACTGCAGCCGAAGCGCAAGCCGGTTCTTTTCACATTTTTGCCATAATTGCGACATAATTCGGTCGAAAAGCCGCTGTAAGATGAGGACAGTTTTGAAAGAACGGCAGTCCGGAAGGACATGCGTATCAGGATAGAAGGAGGAATGAAGACATGAAGAAGGCAGTATTGGCAGCAATGCTGGCATCCCTTACGATCGGAGCGGCAGCGGGAGGAATCGCGACATTCTCAGCGGCGCAGGAGGACACGCAGCTGCAGGTGACGGATGATGGGACGGCGGGGGAGAATCTGCAGGCAGAGGAGGAGAACTCCGGTATGGAGGAAGATGCGCAAAGCTTCACCGAAGCAGCCGTATCCCTCCCGACAGGCAGCATCGAAAAGACGAAGCTGGCAGATGCGGAGAATGGAGATACCATTGCCGACATCGCGGAAAATGTCATGCCGGCGATGGTCTCCATTACCAATACATCGGTACAGGAGGTCAGAGACTGGTTCCTCGGCGGGAACATGCAGTATGAGAGTCAGTCTGCCGGCACCGGCGTGATCATGGGAGCGAATGATACGGAGCTTCTGATCGTGACCAATAACCACGTTGTGAATGACGCAGATCAGCTGGCGGTAACATTTATCAATGAAACATCGGTGGAAGGAACGGTCAAGGGAACGGATGAGGACAATGATCTGGCCGTTGTTTCCGTGAAGATCGAAGACATTGACGCAGATACGCTGGAGCAGATCCGGTCTGCGAATGTGGCGGATTCTGAAGAAATCAGGGTTGGCGAGCAGGTGGTTGCGATCGGAAATGCGCTCGGATACGGCCAGTCGGTAACGACCGGGATCGTCTCTGCGCTCGGCAGAGAAGTCAAGGTACGCGATAACTACGGGATTTCAAGCTATGAGAAGCTGATCCAGACAGACGCAGCCATCAATGCGGGGAATTCCGGCGGAGCCTTGCTGAACATGAAGGGCGAAGTGATCGGCATCAATTCTGTCAAGGCAAGCTCCAGCGGAGTGGAAGGAATGGGTTATGCCATTCCGACAGAGAAAGCACTTCCGATTATCCAGAACCTGATGAATCGGGAGACGAGAGAGAAGGTGTCGGAGGAAGACGCAGCATATCTCGGAATTACCGGAGACAATGTGGATGCAAGTGTATCCCAGCTGTACGGACTTCCGATCGGTGTCTATCTGAGCGATGTCACGCCGGATTCTCCTGCGGAAAAGGCCGGCATGAAAAAGGGAATGATTATGACCGGCTTCGACGGACAAAAGATAGAAACGATGAATGATCTTCAGGAACTGCTTGCCTATTATGCGGCAGGAGAGACGGTAACCGTGACCGTGCAGAGCGCTGACGAGAGCGGTGAGATTCAGGAACAGGATCTGACCATGACGCTGGGCCGCAGGTCGGATTACATTCAAACGAACTGAGATTTGACAAAAAGGGGAGGACTTTGTATAGTAACAATACCGTGCAGCCGGGGAGATAGCGGTGCCCTGTACCTGCAATCCGCTATAGCAGGGGTGATGCCGAGCTGAGGCTTCTTGTTTGTAGAGCAGCGCTTCATAAGCGGTGTTGACGTCTGGGTCCTGCGCAACAGATCTCTGTGAACCGTGTCAGGTCGGGAACGGAGCAGCACTAAGCAGACCCTTCTGTGTGCCGCAGGGCTGCCTGGATTGAGCTGGCTGTGGAGAAAGCGTCTGTGGACGGTTGTCGAAGCAAGGCGCACGGTAAAGAAAAGAACAGGCAGTCCCATGGGGGCTGCCTTTTTGGATTCGGCTATGGTGACTGACGACAACGCAGCAGCTGGAGAATCAGGCAAGGATTGTGACAGTTAATTAGGAAACGGTGTACCAGGAATAAGGGGCGGGACATGAGGCCTGAGGAAAAGGACAGGAGCGATATGCTCCGGGTGGATGAGCGCTTTATGCGCGCGGCAATGGCGCAGGCCCAGAAGGCCAGGCTGCTGGATGAGGTGCCGATCGGCTGCGTAATCGTGCGTGAGGGAAAGATTATCGCGCGCGGCTATAACCGCCGCAATACAGACCGCAATACCATCTCCCATGCCGAGATGAACGCGATCCGGAAGGCCTCCCGGAAGCTGGGAGACTGGCGCCTGGAGGGCTGTACGATCTATGTTACGCTGGAACCCTGTCAGATGTGCTCCGGCGCGATTGTACAATCCAGAATTGACCGGTGTGTGATCGGCGCGATGAACCCGAAGGCCGGCTGCGCCGGCTCTGTCATGAATCTGCTTCAGATTGCGCAGTTCAATCATCAGGTGGAGATTACGAAGGGCGTGCTGGGAGAAGCGTGCGGACAGATGCTCAGTGACTTCTTCCGGGACCTGCGTCGCAGAAAGAGCCGGGAGGATTCTGCCCTCGCAGAGGAACCGGCAGCTGATCCGGAAAATGAGCCGGATCCGGAAATCGAAAGCGCGAATGCATTTTGCTCTTGAAAACAGAGAGAAATATGATACAATAACAAAGCCTGTTCCGGATGGAGCAGGAACTGGAGAGATATCGAAGTGGTCATAACGAGCCGCACTCGAAATGCGGTCGTCCTTTACTGGGCGCGTGGGTTCGAATCCCACTCTCTCCGCTCTAAAAGCCCCGTATTTACGGGGTTTTTTATTTTTACCGCCTATTTAGCAATCTGCTTATACGAAACCGGTTGATTTTGCAAATTTTTCATGGCTAACTTAAAAAAGTAAATCCAGTGCAAGAGTAAATTCTTGAGAAAGATGGTACTATGTAGATGACGCTTTCTGCGGGATACGGAGGATACCGGTGGAAGACGTTGCGATTGCGGATAGAAGACGACAACAGTTCAGTGAAGAGGGCTTCAATCATATGATTTCTAAAATTGTGATTACCGGCGGACCGTGTGCCGGAAAATCTACTGCGATGAGCTGGATCAGGAATGCGTTCTCGCAGCGCGGTTACAGCGTTCTGATTGTACCTGAGACGGCAACGGAGCTGATTACCGGCGGAGTGGCTCCATGGACATGCGGGACAAACGTGGAATATCAGAAGTGTCAGGTAGAGCTGCAGATTACGAAGGAGCGCCTGTTTGAGCAGGCTGCTTCTACCATGAGTGCTGAAAAGATTCTGATCGTCTGTGACAGAGGCATCATGGATAACCGTGCTTACATGAATGAGGAAGAGTTTGAGAGCGTACTCCGTGCGCTCGATGGGGATATTGTAAAATGGCGCGACGGATATGACGCCGTGTTTCATCTTGTCACTGCTGCAAACGGAGCGGAAGAATACTATTCCAACGCGAACAATGCTGCGCGCTATGAGACAGCGGAAGAAGCAATTTCACTGGATGACAGACTGCTCTCCGGCTGGGTGGGACACAAACATCTCAGGGTGATTGATAACGCAACCGATTTTGAGGGAAAGATGAAAAGACTCGAGAAGGAGATCGCCTCTTTCCTTCAGGAGAGCCATCCCTATGAGATGGAGAGAAAGTTCCTGATTGCATTTCCGGATATCTCCTGGCTGGAAAGCAATCCGCTCTGCAGAAAGGTGGAGATAGAGCAGGTGTACCTGAAATCAGATCCCGGGGAAGAGATCAGAGTGCGGAAGCGTGGTGAAAATGGCCATTACATGTACTATGAGACGCACAAAAGGCCGATTAGCGGAATGAAGAGAATGAGTACGGAACGCCATCTGTCTCAGTCGGAATACCGGCATCTTCTGAAAAATGCGGATCCGGAAAGGCATCGGATCAGTAAAACCAGATACTGCCTGACCTATGAGAACAGATACTTCGAGATCGATATCTACCCATTCTGGAAGGAGCAGGCGATTCTGGAAATAGAACTGCGGGACGAAAAGGAAGAAATATGCCTGCCTTCCGAGATTCGGCTGATCCGCGAAGTGACAGATGATCCGGAATACAAGAATGCATCTCTTGCAAAGGAGGCTCTTTGATGAAGGAGGAAAACGATCGGATGAGCGAAGGCATGACTGGGCTGATTCATATCTGCTGCGGCGACGGCAAGGGAAAGACTACCAGCGCGATGGGGTTGTGTCTGAGAGCCGCGGGTGCCGGGCTCAGGGTCGTGATCTATCAGTTCATGAAGGATGGGCAGGCCAATGAGAGGACCATACTGGAGAAGAATCCGAACGTAACATTTTTAAATGAAGTAAGAAGCGTTTGCTTCAGCTTCCGGATGAGTGAAGCGCAGAAAAGCCGGGAGCAGGCGCGCTATCTGACGGATCTTGAACGGGTATCGGAGTACGTCAGGCGTGAAGGAGCGGATGTTCTGCTGCTGGACGAGGCACTGTACGCGGTTTCCAGCGGGCTGCTGAGCGAGCAGATACTGACGGAGTTTCTGGATCAGAAACCTGAGAAGCTCGAGGTGATTCTGACCGGAGGCGCCGCCTCCGGTGCGCTGATGGAGCGCGCGGATTATATTTCCAGAATCGTGAATGAGAAGCATCCCTTCCAGAGAGGAATCCGCGCAAGGGAAGGAATAGAATACTGATGGCCTACATCATTACAGCGGTGGGAGCAGGCGGTAAGACCACCTATCTGAAAAAACGCGCGCTGGAGTATCTGCGTCAGGGAAAGCGGTGCGCGCTGACTACGACGACCCATATCTGGCCGGTGGAATCCGGGCCGGACTGCTTCGGCATTTTAGAAGAATCCGGCAAGCTGCGTGCGCCGGACGCGCAGTCATTTGCGGAAATCTGCGAGAAATATGAGATTGTTCTTGTGGAGGGGGACGGCAGCCACTGTATGCCGGTGAAGATTCCTTCGGAGCGCGAACCGGTGATTCCGGACGGCACAGACGAGATCGCCGTGCTCATGGGAGCGCACGCGATCGGGCGCCGGATCGATGTGGTTTGCCAGCGGTATGAAGGATCCGGTGAAGAAAAAGTGACGGCGGAGCTTCTTGAGGAAATCGCAAGACAGCGGTATATCCTGCCGCTGCAGAAGAGATATCCAAAGGCGCACATTTTTTATGAACTCAGTCAGATGCCGCCCTCCGACGAGCGGATCGTCGGCGTCCTGATGGCATCCGGCTTCGGCAGACGATACGGGGGAAATAAGCTTCTGGCACCGTTTCATGGCAGGCCCTTGTATCTTCATGTTCTTGATCACATGGTGCAGGCGCTCGGAAAAGAGAACGTCATCGTGGTTACACAGTATGAGGAGATCCGGGATACGGCAGGCCGGCTGGGGATCGAATCGGTGTGGAATGACCAGGCGATAGAAGGCATCTCGGCCTCGATCCGTCTGGGGACACAGAAGGCGTTAAGCTTGGGCGCCGACGCGGCAGTGTTTTTTGCAGGGGACATGCCGTATCTTCCTTCTGAGGAGATCCGCCTTTACGCGAAGCAGTTTTTGGCCAGCGCGAAGCCATACGGGTGCATGGAATTCGGCAAGGAGCATATCTGCACGAACCCGGGAGCCTTCCGTCTGGACTGCGGCGCAAAGAAGCTCCTGCAGCTGACCGGAGACCGCGGAGCGATGCGGATCATGAAGCAGGAGCCATGGAATATCTATTACTATCAGATTGCACCCGAATGGGCGCGGGACATTGATGTCAATCCGCTTCCGGCGGAACGAAATCAAACTTCTTCACATCGAACAGACCCCGGGTTGTGATCTTGAGATCCGGAATGACCAGCAGACTCATGAAGCAGAGCGTCATGACCGGTTCGACCTCATGGCTGACGCCGAGCCTCTCATAGGCTGTCTCGTGCAGAGTCTTGAGATGTCTGGCAACCTCCTCACCGGGCAGATCACTCATCAGACCGGCAATCGGGAGCGGAAGAGACGCGATCACCTCCCCGTTCTCCACCAGGACGAAGCCTCCCTCCTGCTCGATGAGCGCCTGGGCGGCAGCATACATCTCTTCATTGCTGACTCCCACGCAGATGATGTTGTGCGAATCATGTGCGACCGACAGCGCAACGGCGCCCCTCTGGATGCCGTAGTCCTTCAGGAGGCCGAGGCCGATCTTGCCGGTATTATGATGCCGCTCGAGAACGGCGATCTTCGCAACCGGCTGGGTCGGGTCAAATACGAAGTCTCCGTCTTCGTCTCTCTTCACCGTGACAACGGCTGACTTCGTGGTAACGCCGTCCTTCACGATCTCGATGGCCTTCACGCGGTCGCTGTTCAGATGCATCTTCAGCTGATCAACCGTGAAGGGCTTGACATGCATGGAACCGCGGACCGAGAAGATCGCGGCCTTGTCGTAGGAGGGCAGATATATGCCGTTCTCCGCAACCTTCTTTCCTTCAATAAATACTGCCTGTGCGCGGAATTCCTCCAGATTGTTGAACAGGACGATGTCGGCTCTTTTGCCGGGGGCGATTGCGCCGCGGTCCTCCAGCTTATAGCACTCCGCCGCGTTGAGCGACGCCATGCAGACAGCCATGACAGGATCTATGCCGGCCTTGACAAGCATTCTCAGATGGTTGTCGATATGGCCGTCCTCGAAGATTGTCTTCGGCTGGCGGTCATCCGAGCACAGCAGGCAGCGCTTGTAGTTGAAGGGAGTGATCGCCGGGATCAGGTACTGCAGATCATGACAGGCGGATCCGTCACGCAGCTGCACATACATGCCGCGCTGCAGGCGCTCCTCCATCTCCTTGATGGTAGAGCATTCATGATCGGTCTTGATTCCCGCGGCGCTGTAGGCGTTCAGCTCCGCGCCTGTAAGGGCGGGAGAGTGTCCGTCGATGACCTTGTGCATATTCTGGGCGACGAGAATCTTGTTCAGCGCTTCCTCGTCCTTGTTGATGACTCCGGGGTAGTTCATGAATTCTCCCAGACCCGGAACGTGCCGGTCGCCCATCGGCCACTGCATGTCAAATGCGTTCACGATCGCGCCGGAATCCTCCAGCGGTGTGGCCGGAACACAGCTGGGGATCATGTACCGGACGGAGAGTTCGGTCTTCTCCGCGGCCCGAATCATATAGTTGAAGCCTTCCAGCCCATATACGTTCACGATCTCGTGAGGATCCGCGATTACGGTCGTCGTGCCGCACGGAACGACCATGCGGCCGAACTCTTCAGGAGAAGTATAGGAAGACTCAATGTGAATGTGCGCGTCGATCAGGCCGGGTGATGCATAGGCTCCCTTTGCGTCATATTCCTCCTGACCGCGGTAATCATCCCCGAAGCCTACGATATGACCGTCTGTGATCGCGATGGAATCCTTTCGCACCGTGCCGGTGTAGACATCCACGACATTGCAGTTGTAAATGACCAGATCCGCGGGGATCCGGTGCATGGCAGCGTCAATCATGCGGCTCAGCGTCCGCTTATCCATATGTTCCATGCTCTATCCTCCTGTTCTGACAATCCTGATACAGATTCAGCATCCCTGAGACGGGGTGCTGAGTCATTCAAGTCTGCCGCCGGCAGACTTGCGTCATTCCAGTAAACTGCAGATTTATAATCAGATTTTACAACAGGAAAGAGGTTCAGACAAGTATTTTTGTTGATGTTGCAAAAGAAATACCCGAGTGTTAAACTGTTTTAAACAGGTGCGGATTCAAAGCGGGCAGAGGCCGCTCAGAAGCCGAAGGCGTCAACGGGATGGAGGTACGATATGATACTGATACAGAACGGCACCCTGGTTTTTCCGGACGAAAGCCGGAAGGCGGATCTTCTGATTGACGGGGAGAAAATTGTCCGGATCGGAGAGAGGCTTGCGGTGCCGGAGCACTGCACAGTCCTGGATGCGTCGGGAAAGCTGATCTTCCCCGGATTTATAGATGCGCATACGCATTTTGATCTTCATGTCGCAGGGACCGTTACCATCGATGACTTTGCTTCCGGAACAAAGGCTGCGGCCGCGGGTGGAACCACTACCATCATTGATTTCGGAACAGCGTATCCGGGGGAAACGCTGAATGAAGGTCTCGACAACTGGTTCCGGAAGGCAGAGGCAGGATGCTCCTGCGACTATGGATTCCATCAGACCATCACAGAGTGGAATGACGACATCTCCGCGCAGATCGAGGACATGATTGACCGCGGCGCGAGTACATTCAAGATCTACATGACGTATGATACAAAGATTGATGACGAGACCGTGTTCAAGGTCCTGAAGCGGCTGAAGGAATGCGGTACAACGACAGGCTGCCACTGCGAGAACAGCGGTATGATCGATGCACTGCGCGAGGAATACGCCGCGGATCCGGAGCGGAAGACGAAAGTGAGCTCTCATTATCTGACCAGGCCTGCTGCCGCGGAAGCGGAGGCGATCGGACGGTATTGCCATCTTGCCGAGGTGGCACATGAGCCGGTGATTGATGTTCATCTTACCTGTGAGGAGGGTCTGGAAGAGATTCGCGCTGCAAGAGCGCGCGGTCAGAAGGTATACGCGGAAACCTGCCCGCAGTATCTCGTAATGGACGATTCCCTCTATGAGAGAGAGCCGTTTGAGGAGGCATCAAAGTATGTCTGCGCACCGCCGCTCAGGAAAAAGGCGGATCAGGAGGCTCTGTGGAAGGCACTCCGGGATGGAGAGATTCAGACCATCTCCACCGATCACTGTTCCTTTACCCTGGAGCAGAAGCGGCTTGGCAAAGATGACTTCAGGAAGATTCCCGGCGGAGTGCCCGGAGTCGAGACACGCGGCGCGGTCATTTATTCGGAGGGCGTTGCGAAGGGGCGCATCTCCAAAGAAAAGATGTGCGAGGTGCTGTGCGAGAATCCTGCCCGGCTCTATGGGATGTATCCGAAAAAGGGGACTCTGCAGCCCGGTTCGGACGCTGACCTTGTGATCCTGGACCCGTCAAGGATAAGCACGATCAGCGTGAAGACGCAGGTATCGCGGTGTGATTACGCGCCGCTTGAGGGGATGGAGCTTTCCTGTGTGATTGAAGCGGTCTATCTGAGGGGGACGCTTGTTGCAAGGGACGGACAGGTCGTCTGTGAGAACCAGGGACAATATGTAAAACGGGGGCTGCCCGAGTATTTCTGAGCGGAATAGAAAGACAGGCCGGAGGACGTCTGTTTTCAGGACATGTACGGAGGATAGTTTAGTGGTTACAGATCAGCTAGTGATCGTGCGCGGAGGCGGAGACATCGCGACCGGAACCATCTGGGCGCTGCGGCGTGCAGGGTTTCCCGTTCTGATTCTCGAGAGCAGCCATCCGAGCGCGATCCGCAGAACAGTAGCATTGTCGGAGGCGGTTTATGAGGGAAGCGCAACGGTCGAGGATCTGACGGTCCGTCTTGCCCATAACCTGGATGAGGCACAGTACGATCTGTTTGAGAATCAGATCTCACTGATGGTGGATCCTGAAGGACATGCGATTCGTGATATCATTGATACAGAAGAAAAGTACAGCGAGTGGGACACCGGGCTCACCACACTGGAGGGCGGGGGAAGGCACCTTTTCCTTACGGCAGTCGTAGACGCGATCCTTGCCAAGAGGAATCTTGGAACCACGAAGGATATGGCACCCTATGTGATCGCGCTCGGCCCCGGGTTTACCGCGGGTGTTGACTGCGATGTGGTGATAGAGACCATGAGAGGCCACTCTCTGGCACGCCCCATCACTGAGGGATCTGCGCTGCCGAATACAGGGGTACCCGGATTGATTGGCGGATATGCGAAAGAGCGTGTGCTGCATGCGCCTGCAGAGGGTGTGCTTCATGCAGTCTCCCGGATCGGGGAGCTGGTTCAGGAGGGGCAGACGATCTGCGAGATTGCGCCGGCGGACGGGTCGGACAGGATAGAAGTGAAGGCGACTTTCCCGGGACTTGTGCGCGGAATGATACGGGACGGATTCTCTGTCTCCCGGGGCTTTAAGATTGCGGATATTGACCCCAGGCAATCTGAGTTTGAGAATTGTTTTACGATCTCGGATAAGGCCCGCGCCATCGGTTCTGCCGTCGTCATGGAACTGATTGGATATGCTGCCCGGAGGGCAGTGGACGAAACCTGAGGAAACAGCAGCAGTCGTTGAACAAATCTTTATATGGAAGGAATGCCGCGTATGGAGACAGTAGGAAAGAGTTTTGTCAGGGTTGACGCCCGGGGCAAGGTTACGGGTGAGGCGAAGTATTCGAATGACCTCGTGCCGAAAGACTGCCTGCAGGCAAAGATCGTGCGCTCTACCATCGCAAATGGAAGGGTGACGGCAATTGATATCAGCGAGGCACAGAAGGTACCAGGTGTTGTCAAGATTGTAACATGCTTCGATGTTCCGGACATTCAGTTTCCGACTGCCGGACATCCCTGGTCTGTCGAGGCGGCACATCAGGATGTGCCGGACCGGAAGCTTCTGAACGCAAGAGTCCGCCAGTGGGGGGATGAGATCGCCGCTGTCGTCGCAACGGACAACGTCGCGGCGGAGAGAGCGGCACGCCTGGTTAAGGTGGAATATGAGGAATATGATCCCATTCCGACGATTGAGGAGGCTCTGGCTCCGGGGGCGACGCCGCTGCATCCGGATATTCGCAAGGACAATATATTTGTCCATACCTCCTTCAAGACCTCTCCGAACTTTGACTATGAAAAGGCAAAGCAGCAGGCGATCGAGGAGTACGGAGAAGAGAATCTGATCGAAGTGGAAGGAACTTACCGGACACCGCGCATTTCCCATTGTCACATCGAGGTCTGTACGAGCTGGGCTTATGTCGACACCAACGGGAAGGTGACAGTCATCTCCTCCACCCAGATCCCGCACATTACGCGCCGCGTCATCTCCCAGGCGCTGGGGTGGCCGGTAGGAAGAGTGCGTGTGATCAAGCCTTATATCGGCGGAGGCTTCGGCAATAAGCAGGATGTCCTGCAGGAACCGCTGAATGCATTTCTCTCGATTGCCTGCGGCGGAAGGTGTGTGTGTCTGGAACTGAGCAGAGAAGAGTGTATCTCCCAGACAAGAACACGGCATGCCGCCAAGGGGGTGCTGAGAGGTCTGGCGACGAAGGATGGAAAGCTGCTGGCCAGAGAGGGGGACATCTATACCAACAAGGGAGCGTATGCCTCCCATGGCCACGCGATCACGGCAGGCATGACGACAAACTTCAAGGATATCATGCATGACGCGTACGGATGCCGTGCCGACGGCTATTCCGTCTATACGACCTCTGCCGTTTCCGGCGCCATGCGCGCCTACGGCGTGCCGCAGGCGGCATTCTTCGCGGACAGCCTGACAGATGATATCTGCTATAAGGGCGGGTTTGATCCTTTGAAGTTCCGCATGGAAAACTGCGTTCCGCCCGGATTTGTGGCCAGCAACGGAATCACTTATTATTCCTACAGCCTGAAGGAGTGCATGAAGAGAGGCGCGGAGTTCATCCACTGGGACGAGAAACGAAAAGAGTACGCGAACCAGACCGGCCCCGTCAGACGCGGCGTCGGCATGGGAATCTTCATGTATAAGGTGGGCGTCTATCCGATCTCGCTGGAGACCTCAAGCGCGCGTATGATTCTGAATCAGGACGGATCGATCCAGGTCAAACTGAGTGCGACGGAGATCGGACAGGGCGCGGATACGGTCTTCTCTCAGATGGCATCTGAGACGACCGGCATAACCATGGACAATGTATATATCATTTCGACCCAGGATACGGATGTCGCGCCGTTTGATACCGGCGCCTACGCGTCCCGTCAGAGCTTCGTGACGGGCAAGGCCGTCACGCCCGGCAGAGGAGCTGATGATCTGGCAGAATAATATCTGTGAGAAGATTCATACGCAGCCGAAGACAAAGACATGTGTCAGGCCGGAGGGAACACAAGAGAAGCCTGCTGAGCAGAATGCGCGCAAGCTCGCCTTTGGCGGAGCCTATATCGATAACAGTCAAAATGACGGATCGGCCGGAGAGTCCGTGAAGTACAGCGCCTGGCTGGACGGTGCCGTGAAGGAGTACGATATTCATGACCTGCCGAACGGAGAGGCGGCGATTCTCAGAGATACCGGGGTTGAGAAGGATATCATACCCGGCAAGGTGCTTCTGAGCATGAAGGATCTGGCGATGAACGCCTTCTATTCCCTGGACCGCTCGGAGCATATCACCGCAGAGGTTACGAACCACTGCAAAGAGAATACCTTTGCTTCCGGCTGCTGCTTCGTCGATCTTGAGGTTGACATGCCGCTTGGCAAGGTAAAGATCAACAACATCATCAATGTACACGATTCCGGAACCCTGCTGAATCCGAAGCTTGCCGAAGCGCAGGTCCATGGAGGCATGTCGATGGGAATCGGCTACGCGCTGACGGAGGAGCTTCTGTATAATGAAAAGGGACGTCCTCTGAACGCGAACCTGCTTGACTTTAAGATCCCGACTGCAATGGACTGCCCGGACTACCATGTCGAGTTTTTGGAGATGGATGATCCGATGGGGCCCTATGGAAACAAGGCATTGGGAGAGCCGCCCGCAATCCCGGTCGCTCCGGCGATCCGCAATGCGATTCTGCATGCGACAGGAGTTTCCATGAAAGAGATCCCGATGACACAGCAGAAACTGGTTGCGGCCTTCAAGGAAGCCGGACTCATCTGAGGAGAATAAAACATGTTTGATATAGAGCATTATTTTGAAGCGAAGTCGGTGGAAGAAGCCGTCCGTCTGCTGAGTGAGCATGAAGATGCTGAGATCATCTGCGGCGGTACGGATGTGCTGGTAAAGCTAAGAGACGGGAAAGGCGCCGGCGGAAGCCTCGTGAGCATTCATGAGATTCCGTCCCTGCGTGGTGTCAGGGTGCTTCCGGATGCGACGCTGGAGATCGGTCCAGCAACCTGCTTTACGGACCTGACGAATCACCCGCTGATTCAGAAGTATCTGCCCTATCTGGGAGAGGCAGTTGATACGGTCGGCGGGCCGCAGGTGCGCAACCAGGGAACGATCGGAGGAAATATCTGCAATGGCGCCACATCGGCGGATTCTGCCGCCACAATGCAGACCCTGAATGCGGTTGTGGTGCTTGTGGGACCGGGCGGGGTCAGAAGGGTTCCGGTGACAGAATTCTATACCGGCCCTGGAAGAACCGTCCGCCAGCATGATGAGGTGTGCAGGGCATTTGAGATCAAACCGGAAGACTACGTCGGCTTTACGGGATGCTATATGAAGTACGGAAAGCGCGCTGCCATGGAGATCGCGACGCTTGGCTGCTGTGTGAGAGTCCGGCTGGATGACGCATGCAGCAGAATCGAAGAGACAAGGATCGGATACGGCGTTGCCGCGCCAACTCCGATTCGATGCAGGAACACCGAGGCTGCGCTTGCCGGAAAGAGCGTGGAGGATGAGAGCATCTACGAATTGATCGGCACCAGCGTGCTGGATGAGGTCAATCCCAGATCCTCCTGGAGAGCCTCCAGGGAGTTCCGGCTTCAACTGATTTCAGAGCTTGCGAAACGTGCACTGAAGGAAGCAATCCGTCGTTCCCTGAATCACGAAGCACCCGGCGCAGCTGTTCCTGGTGAAGAAAGGCGGTGATCCGTTATGCTGAAGATTGTTCATATGTGGGTCAATGGAAATGAAGTGGAGCTGGCGGTTGATCCGAGAGAGAGCCTGGTCGAGACACTCCGGGAGAAGCTGAACCTGACCTCTGTCAAAAAGGGCTGTGGAGTCGGGGAGTGCGGCGCGTGCACCGTTCTGATCGATGGCGTTGCGGTGGATACCTGCCTGTATCTGACAATGTGGGCAGACGGGAAGCACATCCTGACAACGGAAGGGCTGAAGGGACCAAACGGAGAACTGAATCCGATCCAGCAGGCATTCATCGATGAGGCGGCCGTACAGTGCGGATTCTGTACACCCGGCCTGATCATGACAGCTGTGGAGATTGTCGGGACGGGCCGGAAGTATACCAGGACGGAGCTTCGAAAGCTGATTGCAGGCCATCTGTGCCGCTGCACCGGATACGAAAACATCCTGAACGCCATTGAGAAGGTAGCGGGGATTGATTCCTGAAGCCGCCTCCTGACGAAGGGTCAAGAGACTGCCGCATGCGCGGCAGTCTTTTTTTCGCACAGTGCTCTCTTCACTTGACATTCTTTCTGCACCATGTTACCATCTTAATGCTTTATCACATTAAAGTGTTATCACAGAGGAGGAAGAGATCGACTATGAAGAAGGTATTTGCTGGGGTTCTTTGCGCGGCAATGTTGGTATCATTACTCGGAATGTCCGCTTTTGCGGATGAGACAGAAGCAGCCGGAAGCGGTCTTGCGACGGAAGGAAAGCTGGTTGTCGGATTCGACGCGGAGTATCCGCCTTACGGCTACATGGATGACGACGGCAATTATACGGGCTTTGACCTGGAACTTGCAGCTGCGGTCTGTGAACTGGAAGGATGGGAGCTGGTTGCGACGCCGATCGACTGGGATTCAAAGGATATGGAACTGGATTCCGGGAATATTGACTGTATCTGGAACGGGTTCACCATGAATGGCAGGGAAGATTCCTATACGTTCTCTGTACCGTATGTAGATAACAGCCAGGTGATTGTCACTTCAGAAGATGCAGGAATCTCTACGCTGGAGGACCTCGAGGGCAAGATTGTCGGTGTTCAGGCTGACTCTGCCGCGCTTGCGCTTCTGGATGAAGGCGGCGATCAGGAAGAATTGGGTGCGACCTTTGCCGAGATGCAGCAGTTCGCGGACTACAATACCGCTTTTGCTGAGCTCCAGGCAGGTTCTCTGGACGCGGTTGCAATTGATATCGGTGTTGCGAATTATCAGATTGCCGGAAGAGAAGGATATGTCATCCTGGATGAGTATCTGAACTCAGAGCAGTATGCGGTCGGATTCAAAAAGGGAAATGACGCCCTGTGCGGCATTATCAACGCGGATCTGGAGACGATGCTGAAAGACGGCACATTTGATGAGATCGCAGCGGAATATGAAGAACTGGGAATCGAGCCCGAGATGCTGTGCCTTGCGGAAAGTCTTGGTCTGGAGAGCGAGACGGAAGCGGAATGAGAATCATCTGCGGGTAAGAGCGCAGAAGGAATCGGGGCTGGTAAGGACCGCTTCACTGGTGGGAGAGAGCGGTCCTTACCGGTTTTCTATTTGACAGTCAGATCTTTCTTGTTGGAGGTAAGATGAGCTTTCAGGTTATCATACAGCAGCTGTGCGATAGGACCGATTTCGCCATTGTTGATGACCATA
>CADBZI010000005.1 GCA_902799015.1 uncultured Lachnospiraceae bacterium
GAAAGCCAAGGTTAATGTCTACGAATTTACAAGGCTCCTCCCACCGCCCAAGGGCAGTGGGTTTCCGCCTACGAAACCGAAAGGATTTTATTTATGAAAATAGGAGAAAAGCAGACGCTGACCATCAGCCGGTTTAAGGAGTTTGGCGCCTACCTGTCAGATGACGGCAGCGAATCCGTCCTTCTGCCGAAGAAGGAGGTTCCGCAGGGAGCAAAAGAGGGAGACAGCGTCGAGGTTTTCTTGTACAAAGACTCACAGGACCGCCTGATCGCGACGGTGCAGGAGCCGATTCTTTCCCTGCATCAGACCGGATTGTTGAAGGTGAAGGAGACCGGTAAGATCGGCGCGTTTCTGGACTGGGGACTGCCGAAGGACCTTCTTCTGCCGTTCCGCGAACAGACGAAGCGGGTAAGAAGCGGCGAAGAGGTGTTGGTGGCGCCCTATATTGATAAGTCCGGACGCCTGGCGGCGACCATGAATGTGTATCCTTACCTGGAACAGAATTCTCCTTATCAGAAAGAGGACAGAGTCCGTGCCCGGATCTACGAGACGAGCGAGAACTTCGGCGTGTTTGCCGCCGTAGACGATCGCTACAGTGCGCTGATCCCGAAGCAGGAGGCGCAGACCGGACTCAGAATCGGGCAGATCGTGGAAGCGAGAGTGACCGCGGTGCTGCCGGACGGGAAGCTGAATCTGTCTGTCCGGGAGAAGGCGTATCTTCAGATTGACATAGATGCCGAAGCCATTGTGAAGGTGATTGAGGAGTATGAGGGTGTGCTCCCGTTCGATGACAAGGTATCACCGGAGATCATTCAGCGGGAATTCTCCCTGAGCAAGAACGCGTTTAAGCGAGCGGTCGGGCATCTCCTGAAGGAAGGCAGGATTGAGATCAAAGACAGAAGGATCTATCTGAAATGAAAAACATTCCGGCGGGACAGATTGTAAAGAGGCTGCAGGGCGATCGGAAAACAGAAAGGGAAAACGGGCTGTGCCGGTGTGCGGCACAGCCCGCTTGAATTCCTTATCCTGCTCCTGCAAGATGGCAGGAGCGCAGTTCCTTTTCTTATCTTCTTCTGAGCTTCTTATAGAAGTAGACAGACTGATAGGTGACGTTTTCGCAGGGAACGCCATTCGCGAGCGTTAGCTGCGGATAGAAGTAGTAATAGGTGTAGTAGGCAAACTTACGGCCGAACTTCTTGATCTTCTTGGTGGACTTACCGGGCTTGACGTTTGCGATCGGCCGGTATCCGTCATTTCTTGAGGTTGACATCATGACCGTTACGGCTGTAACCCCAGGAATTGCCGGGCATTTCAGCTTCAGGTATTTTTTCTTTTTGGAAGCCTTGTCAATAAACTTGACGGTAGAATATGCCTTAAGGGGAGAAAACTCACCGAGATACTGCTTGCCGTTTTTTCCATCGATGAAGGGACGCACCCGGTAATAATAGATCTGGTTGTCTCCGGAGGCAAAGCTGAAGCTGGCATAGCTGTATGCATCCTTTGACGCGAGCACATTCATGTTCACGTCCAGAATCTGAACCTCACCCTTCACATTACTGTAGCCAGTATTAAATTTTACAGAGACCGTACTTGCGGAATAATATGCAAGTCCGAAGCTGTCTGTTCCCATCGTCACGGTGGCCGCGTCTGCCTTGAAGCCGCTCAGTGCGATGCAGGCAAAGCATGCGATCAGCATCAGAAACACGACTCTTAATTTGTTTGCTGCCGTTTCTCTTTTCATACCCTGTTCTCCTCTCCGATTGTATCTCCCGCCGATTCCTTCCGGACGGGATATTTCATATTGTCCTTTCCATTGTACGATGATTCCTTCGCGCATGCAATGACCGGAGCACGTAAAATGACGGGAGATGCATCCGGAGGATATGGCATATTACACAGTTTCGTTGTGTCGATTTCGTGAAAAGTAGCCGAAAAATGGAAAATGCAAAAAACGCTTGCATTCTGTTTGGATCGTGCTATATTGGGGGCCGTAAAGAGAAATGACTAGAACGATCAGGGAAGCCCTATATAGAACCCATATAGAAGAAATAGGGCGGAAAGGAGAGTATTTATGAAGTTACAGAATGTTAAGAATCCGGAGAAGCTGTTTGAGGTAATCGATTCCTGCCAGGGCAAGGTCGAGCTGGTGACAGGTGAAGGCGACAGACTGAATCTGAAGAGCAAGCTCAGCCAGTACCTGTCTCTCGCGAACATTTTCTCAGTGAAGGAGCAGATTCCGGAGCTTGAGCTGGTCGCTTATGATCCGTCTGACGTGAAGAAGCTGATTGATTTCATGATCAACGAGTAATGCAGCGATTGTATAGAAGATAGAAAGATTTCGAAAAGGCGCTTTCGGTGTTTTCCGAAGGCGCTTTTCGTGTTAGAATCTTTTTATTGATGGATATTAAGAAGATCCGGGGGAGAAAACTATGCAAAACCGAAGCAGATTAGCCGGGATTCAATATCTGGTTATGATGATTGTATGGATTCTGACAGGTCTCCTGATCAGTGTGGCCGGTCTGGATCGTTTTTTGAACTATTACAGCGCGCATTCTCTGGTTGAGCTGGAGCTTCTGATACCGGCTGTTGTACTTCTGGTCATGGACCGCTTTGAAGTGATGCGCGGGACACGGTTAAAGATTGTCAGTGTGAAGGTGATTCTCTGGACGCTTCTTCTGGCGGTGATTCTGCTTCCGATTATGACATTTCTGAACCTGGCAAGCCAGCTGCTGGTTCCGAACAACATTGTTGTGCGGATTGAGCAGTTTACCATGCTGACAGGTGCTTCTGTCTGGGACAAGCCGATCTGGCTGAATCTGTTCTATATGGCAGTTCTTCCGGCAGTGGTGGAGGAGTTTCTGTTCCGCGGCGTGCTGTTTCAGGGGTTCCGCAGCTGCGGCCTGCTCAAGACAGCAGTGATCACATCCCTGATGTTTGCGCTCGCGCACGGCAATCTGAATCAGTTTCTGTACGCGTTTGCGATCGGTCTGTTTCTGGCGTATCTGGTCGAGGCTTCCGGGTCGGTCTATATTTCCATGATCGCGCATATGTGTCTGAATGCCGTTACGGTCGTGATGGTTTATCTGCAGCGGTTTCTCCCTGAGAACATCGCAAGTGCGCTTGTGGAGGCGGAGAATACTTCCGTGCGGGATCTGAGCCTGGTCTTCTGGATCATCTGCGGTGCGATTGCTGTGGCGTGTGTTGTTCTGGCGATTATCGTGATTCGCACGATTTCGAAGACGACGGAGAGGGATCTGATCTACCGGGAGGCAAGGAAGGGACATGACCGTATAAAAGGGAAGGAAGGCCGCATTTTCTCAGTGGAGCTTCTGATCGGTCTGATGATTCCGACGGTGTATATCGCCTTTATGCTGCTCGGTGAGCTGATCCGGAATTAAACGTGGAATCGTGGAATAAAGTGGTGATGGCCGCCTGGTCCTGTAAGGCCAGGCGGCTGTTTTATCTCAGCCCCCGGCGGATCGCCGTTGGCGTACCGGAATGGAAGAAGGAGAAACAAAGTGAGCTTTGTGCATCTTCATACACATACTGAATACAGTCTGCTGGACGGCTCCAACAAGATTCGTGAGTACGTCAGCCGCGTGAAGGAGCTGGGCATGGACAGCGCGGCCATCACGGACCATGGCGTTATGTACGGCGTGGTGGATTTTTATGAAGCGTGCAGGAAGCAGGGGATCCGCCCGGTGCTTGGCTGCGAGGTCTATGTTGCGCCCGGCTCCCGGTTTGACCGGGAAAATGTGAGCGGGGAGGACCGGTATTATCACCTGATCCTGCTGGCGGAGAACAATACCGGCTACAGGAACCTGATCAAGATTGTCTCAAAGGGATTCACGGAAGGGTTCTATTACCGTCCGCGCGTGGATAAAGAAGTGCTCAGACAGTACCATGAAGGCCTGATCTGTACCTCAGCCTGCCTGGCGGGAGAGATTGCCAGGTTGCTGGTGCGTGGATTCTATGAGGAGGCAAAGGAGGCAGCGCTTTCCTATCAGGAGATCTTCGGGAAGGATCATTTCTACTTAGAGCTGCAGGATCATGGTCTTGAGGACCAGAAGCTCGTGAATCAGATGCTGCTTCGCATGTCCCGGGAGACGGGCATTGCGCTGGTTGCCACCAATGATTGTCACTATACCCGGGCAGAGGATGCCGACGCGCATGATGTCCTTTTGTGTCTGCAGACCGGAAAGAAGCTCTCCGATGAGAACCGGATGCGCTATGAAGGGGGACAGTACTATGTGAAGAGTCCGGAGGAGATGGAGACGCTGTTCCCTTATGCGAAGGAGGCGCTTGAGAACACACAGAAGATTGCCGACCGCTGCGAGGTGACCATTGAGTTCGGCCAGTATAAGCTGCCGCGTTTTGATGTTCCGGACGGAAAAAATGCCTGGGAATATCTGCAGGAGCTGTGCCGGAAGGGGCTGTCGGAGCGCTATGATCCGGTCAGCGAGGAAGCGAAGGCGCGCATGGAGAGTGAGCTGAACATCATTCATTCCATGGGATTTGTCGATTATTTCCTGATTGTGTGGGATTATGTGCGCTATGCCAGGAGCCAGAACATCGCTGTAGGTCCGGGCAGAGGATCTGCCGCAGGCAGCATCGTTTCCTACTGCCTGGGAATCACGCAGATCGATCCGATTCGTTATCAGCTGCTGTTCGAGCGCTTTCTGAATCCGGAGCGTGTCTCCATGCCGGATATCGATATTGATTTCGAACCGGAGCGCCGGTCGGAGGTCTTCGACTATGTGGTACGGAAGTACGGCAAGGAGAACGTCGCGCAGATCATCACCTTCGGTACCCTTCAGCCGCGCGGCGTGGTGCGCGATGTCGGAAGAGTGATGGATCTTCCGTACGCCTTGTGCGATTCCATTGCCAAGCTGATTCCCGCCCGCAATCCGCTTAACAGCGGACAGGCCATGACCATTGAGGTCGCGCTTGAGGTCAGCCGGGAGCTGCGGGAGATGGCTCAGTCTGATCCGCGGATCCGGACCCTCCTCGATATGTCCGCAAAGCTGGAAGGCCTTCCGCGCAATGTCGGAACACATGCGGCCGGCGTTGTAATCTGCCAGAGGGCGGTGGATGATTTTGTTCCGCTGGCACTCACCTCCGAGGGCAATCTCGTGACGCAGTTCACCAAGGATACGGTGGAACATCTGGGCCTTCTGAAGATGGACTTTCTGGGTCTGCGCAACCTGACGGTCATCAAGGAGGCGGTCAGAATGATCTCCGAGCGGGAAAAGCAAAGGTCTGCGCTCTGCGGAAAAGGGAGCGCACTCTGGGAGGCATGCCCCAAGGATGAAGCGGGAAACCTTGACCTGAACCGTGTCAGCACAGACGATGAGAAGGTATTTGCGTATATCGCTTCGGGAAAATGCGAAGGGATCTTTCAGCTGGAATCAGCCGGTATGAAGAGCTTCATGAAGGAACTCAAGCCCGGATGCCTGGAAGATATCATAGCCGGGATCGCGCTGTACCGGCCGGGTCCCATGAGCTTCATCCCCGCATACATCCGGGGCAAGGAAAATGCATCTGCCACGCAGTATGATACCCCGCTTCTGGAACCGATCCTGAAGGCAACCTACGGGTGCATCGTCTATCAGGAGCAGGTCATGCAGATCGTCCGCGATCTGGGCGGATATTCCTATGGCCGGAGCGATCTGGTACGCCGTGCGATGTCCAAGAAGAAGGCGGATGTTATGGCAAAGGAACGCAGGAACTTTGTCAGCGGCAACCCGAAGGAGGGGGTTCCGGGCTGCGCGGCGCACGGCATCGACGAGGCGACGGCCAACAGGATCTTTGACAGCATGATGAGCTTCGCGGAATACGCGTTCAACAAGGCACACTCCGCCACATACGCTGTTGTGACCTATCAGACCGCATGGCTGAAGTACTATTATCCGATCGAATACATGGCGGCGCTCATGACATCGGTCATCGACAATCCGGGAAAGGTCGCGGAATATATTATGTCCAGCCGGAGCATGGGCATCCGGATGCTCCCGCCTGACGTCAATGAGAGTGTGGAAGGTTTTTCTGTGACCGGCGGATTGGAGGATGCCGGGGACAGTGATCCTGCCGCGAAGGCAAGCATCCGGTATGCGCTTGGCGCAATCAAGAGTGTCGGCCATCCGGTGATCCGCGCGATCCTGGAGAACAGGGAGAAGGAAGGGCGCTTCCCGGACCTGAATGCCTTTGCCAGAAGGGTTTCCGCACAGGTCAACAAAAAGGCGGCGGAGAATTTTATCAAGGCAGGCGCATTTGACAGTTTAGGCGCAAACCGGCGTCAGATGCTTCTGATGCTGGAACAGATCTGGGACAGCACCGCGCGGGAGCGCAAGTCCCAGATCACAGGACAGATGTCTTTGTTTGATTATTTCGGCACGGGAGAGGGGACGCCGGATCCGGGCGTTCCGATGCCGGATGTGGAAGAATTCGATAAGGAGCAGCTGCTCGCGTTCGAGAAGGAGGTGCTTGGGATCTATGCAAGCGGCCATCCGCTGGAACAGCAGGAGGCGCTCTGGAGAAAAAACATCACGGCGCTTTCTACTGATTTCGCGATCAATGATGAGACCGGACAGGCGGACAAACTGATTGATCAGTCTGTGAAGCAGATTGGCGGAATCGTGGAAAATGTGACGATGAAGTACACGAAGAACAGCAAGACCATGGCCTTTTTGCAGGTGGAGGATCTGGTTGGATCTGTGGAGGTTTTGGTATTTCCGCGTGTCTATGAGAGATACCGTGCCTGCTGTGAAAAGGATAAGAGAATCTTTGTCTCCGGAAGGGTCTCCCTGGAAGACAATAAGAACGCAAAGCTTCTGGCAGACAGGATCTGTACCTTCCAGGAGGTTCCCCAGGATCTGTGGCTGCGATTTGCAGATATGGATTCCTACCGGAAAGCGGAAAAAGAGGTGCAGCGCATTCTGACCATGGGGCAGGCGGGGCCGGATGCAGCCGGCGGCAGTGAGAATCCTGCCTTGCAGACGAGTGATCCGGCATCCGCATCTTCCGCCGGAAACCGGATCTCCTGTGTGGGAAAAGTCATGATCTATGTACAGAACCCGCGCAGCGTCAAGGAATTGAAACTCCCGGGGAAGCTCTATCTCACGATGTCGGTAACCGGTGCGCTGGAGGAAGCCTTCGGAAAAGAGAATCTGTCACTGGTTCCCGGCCGCGCACCGCTGTGAAGAGGCACCGGATCAGGTGCTTTCTGATGATATGCCCGGCATAGGCTGGAACTTATATCCGATGCCCCAGACGGTTTCGATCATCCAGTTTTCGGAGAAGAGCTTGCGGCGCAGCCTCTTGATATGAACATCGATGGTGCGGGAGTCTCCTGCATAGTCGTAGCCCCATATGAGTCTGAGAAGATGTTCACGTGTAAAGACTTCACCCGGATGGGCAGCAAGATAATAGAGAAGCTCAATCTCCTTTGGGGGCATGGAGATCCGCTCTCCGCGAAAGGAGACACTGTATCGGTTTAGGTCGATCGTCAGATCCGGATATTCAAGAAGCTTTGGCAGATCTTGTTTTTGCTTCGCGACGCGGATCATAGTTCTGCGAATGACGGCATGCACACGAGCCGCGAGTTCGCGCTGGTCAAATGGCTTGACCAGATAATCATCCGCACCGTCCTCCAGCCAGCGAACCTTGTCCGAAACATCAGACGCGCTGCTGACAACAATGACAGGGATCTGTGTTATTTCCTGAAATTTGGTGAGTTGACTGTGGGAGGCGGATCCGTCTGAGGAAGGATCCAGAATCACCAGATCCGGATAGGCGGACCGGATCGGTTTGGTGAAATCAGAGATGCTGTGGATACAGCTTACTTTGTAGTTCTTTTGCTTAAGGGTGTCCGAGAGCTCTTGTGTCAGTTCAGGAGTTGTTCCTGCGAGCAGGATCCTATAGTTTTCTGTCATTCCCGTTATGTCCCTCCTTATGATGGCTGTGATGCTGATCCTGACACTTCCATTATAACACCATGGCATCGTGGTTGTCTTTTTTGTGACGAAAAAGTTTCTCTTCTGCAACAGAATCAGTGTCTGCTTTCTAAAAACAGGGCAACGTGGTAAGATAAGGAAGAAATGACAAGAAGCGATGGATCTTAGGAAGGACAAAAGATGAAACTGATCGAAACACTGCGCGAAGGAGATCATGTCGCAGATGTGTATCTGTGCAAAACGCGTCAGCAGGCTACTTCAAAAACGGGAAAGGAATATGAAAATGTTACGCTGCAGGACTGCAGCGGGATGATTGACTGTAAGATCTGGGAACCGAATTCGACCGGAATCGAAGAATTCGGGCCGTTTGATTATATCTATGTCGTCGGCGAGGTAACCACATTCCAGAATAACCTGCAGCTGAATATCAAACGCGTCCGGGTTGCCAGGAGTGAGGAATACCGTCCGGAGGATTACCTTCCTGTCAGTGAGAATGACACGAAAGTGATGTACCAGGAGCTGAGAAATATCCTTCGCACTGTAAAGAATCAGTGGCTCAAGGCATTGATCGACAGGTATTTTGACGATCCTGCGTTTGAGGAGGCTTTCTGCAGACACTCCGCAGCGAAGACGATTCATCACAGCTTTGTCGGGGGATTGTGCGAACATACCTTGAGTGTCGTAAAGATGTGCGAGTTTTACTGCACGACATATCCTTATCTGAATCATGACCTGCTGATTACGGCAGCAGCATTTCATGATGTCGGAAAGCTGAAGGAGCTTTCCAACTTTCCGGCAAATGACTACACGGATGACGGGCAGCTGCTTGGTCATATTGTGATGGGAAGCGAGCTGATCGGATCAGCGTGCAGACGGATTCCCGGTTTTCCGCACCGCCTGCTGAGTGAGCTTCAGCACTGCATTCTTGCACACCATGGCGAGTATGAATACGGAAGCCCGAAGAAGCCGGCGCTGGCGGAGGCGATGGCGCTGAATCTGGCGGACAACGCAGACGCCAAGCTTGAGACGATGAAAGAGATTCTGGCGGCGGCCAGGAACAAAGGAGCGGATGAATGGCTCGGATTCAACCGGCTGATGGAGTCCAATCTCCGGAAGACGGGAGAATGGTAGAAGCCGCCTGACCGCGGATGACTGACAGTGATTGCCGCAGAGCCGGCCGAAGGGTGGATAACGCGTGAAAAAGAATGACATCATAGAAGTGACAATTGAAGACATGTCCTCAGAAGGATTGGGAATCGGCCATGCCATGGGCATGGCCGTATTTGTAAAGGACACTGTGCCCGGAGACAGGGTTCTGGCAGGGATCGTCAAGATGAAAAAGACTTACGCATTTGCCAGGCTGGAGGAGATCCTCACTCCGGGAAAGGACCGGGTGGAACCGGTATGTCCTGTTGCGCGCAAGTGCGGGGGCTGCCAGATCCAGGAGATGAGCTATCCGGCACAGCTGAAGCTAAAGGAGCGGAAGGTTCGCGAAAACCTGCAAAGGATCGGCGGCCTCAATCCGGACGAAGACGTGTTTCTGCCCATTCTTGGTATGGAGAATCCCTGGCATTACCGAAATAAGGCCCAGTTTCCGATCGGCAGGGATAAAGCGGGCAATTTGATCGCCGGATTCTATGCGGGACGGACCCACTCTATTATCGACTATCATCGATGCGAGATCGGGATCGATGAGAATAAGCCGGTTCTGGAGGCGGTGCTTTCCTGGATGAAGGAATACAGGATTGCGCCTTATGATGAGAAGGATGGCAGCGGCGTGATCCGGCATGTCTGCACCCGTGCCGGCTTCTCCACACAGGACCTGATGGTGGTGATCGTAGCGGCTGCTTCAAAGCTGAAAGAGGAGCAGGCATTGGTCCGGCGGCTGCAGGAAGCATCGGGACGGTTCCGGCTCAGGAGTGTTGTCCTGAACAGCAACCTGGAAAAAACGAATGTGATTCTGGGACGGAAGAACCGTGTCCTGTACGGGGAGGACTATATTGAGGACCGGATCGGTCCCCTGACCTATCGGATCAGCGCCGGATCCTTCTATCAGGTGAATCCGGTCCAGACGGAGGCTCTGTACCGCACGGCTCTGGAATTCGCGGCTCTGACCGGAAAGGAAACCGTGTGGGACCTTTACTGCGGAACCGGGACGATCTCCTTGTTTCTCGCGCAGCGTGCGGAGCGTGTCATCGGGATTGAAGTGGTTGCGGAAGCGGTGGAAAAGGCGAAGGAGAATGCCCGACTGAATCAGATCGATAACTGTGAATTTATCACCGGCAAGGCGGAGGATCTGGCCGGAAGCCTACCGGACGCGGATGTGATTGTGGTGGATCCGCCCCGCAAAGGGCTGGACCGGATTGTGACAGATACCATTCTTCGCGTCAGGCCGGAGCGGGTTGTCTATGTCAGCTGTGACAGCGCAACCCTGGCGCGCGATCTGGCACTGTTTACGGCAGGCGGATACGAACTGAGGAAGATTCAGCCCGTAGACCAGTTCTGCCACAGTGTCCACGTCGAAAGCTGTGTGCTCCTCGAGCGTGTGAGCAACCGAAAAGCGGATTCTTATTCGCGCAAAAGCATGATAATGACCCGATAAAGCAGGACATCTTGGGTGTTCCGATGCGACTGTAAAGAGAGCATTAGGATCTATACTTTAGATTAGTCGGGATAGATGAGAGGTATGGTGCTTTGAAAAAATATTGGCCATCGGCAGTAATGCTGGCGATTTTTGAAACAGTGGCAGTGACGCTGTGGCTGACAAAGGACAATATATTTTACCTTTTTAATTTCAGCTACATCGGACTGTCCATATCCTTTGGCGTTTTCCTGTTTATCAGGAAGTACAAGCATGCCAGACGTATTGTGCAGCTGCTTGTAGGATTGTATATGCTGGTATATCTGGGACTGATCTGTAACGAGAATATGCAGATTGAAGGGTTCTGGTATTATCTGTTCACCGGGGTATTCGAAGCGGCGACGATCCACTATGCAGTGGCTAAGATCTTCGGCCCATTGATATTTGGAAGAGGCTGGTGCGGATATGCCTGCTGGACGGCAATGGTCCTGGACTTTCTGCCGTATAAGGCTCCGGAGTATCCGAGAAAAAAGATTGGATGGATCAGATACATCACCTTTGCGGCATCTCTGGTGTTTGTGGCGGCATTGTTTCTCGCGAAGGCCGGAAACATGGAAAGGATCATGTTTTGGGCGTTTATCATTGGGAATCTTGTATATTATGGAGTTGGCATAGCCCTGGCATTCGCCTTTCACGACAACAGAGCATTCTGCAAGTATATCTGCCCGATCACTGTTTTTCTGAAACCGATGAGTTATTTCTCTTTGCTGCGGATCAAATGCGATAAAGATAAGTGTATTTCCTGCGGCAAGTGTAAAAGAGTCTGTCCCATGAATGTGGATGTAACAGACAATTCAAGAAAGAGAGCAAACGGAACGGAATGTATCCTGTGCATGGAGTGTGCCAGGAGCTGTCCTAAGGATGCGCTGTAACATCCAAACCGACAGATCAAGGCATCCGAAAGCAGTGAGTTAACTTCCAGAACTGCGTTATGGGAGGAGGAGCAGGAGGAGTATGACCGGAGAATATGCAAAGAGGAACGGCTGTACTCTGTGTCCCAGGAGATGCGGCGTGGACCGGACGCGTGGCCAGATCGGCTATTGCCAGAGCGGCGCTGTGATGCGCGTGGCCAGAGCAGCCTTGCATTTTTGGGAGGAGCCCTGCATCTCGGGAACGGAAGGCTCCGGTGCCGTGTTCTTTACCGGCTGTAATCTCCGCTGCCGGTTCTGCCAGAACGCGGAGATCTCCGGCAGGCAGGCGCAGGCCGGCGTGGAAGTGACGCCGGAGCAGCTGTCGGAGATCTTTCTGGATCTTCAAAGGCAGGGCGCGAACAATATCAACCTTGTGACGGCCGGCCATTACATTCTTCCGTGTACAGAGGCACTTAGGATGGCAAAAAAGGACGGGCTGACCATCCCGGTGGTGTACAACAGCAGCGGCTATGAGCTGAGCGAAACGCTGCGCCTGCTATACGGACTGGTGGATATCTATCTGCCGGATTTTAAGTACATGGATCCGGAGCTTTCCGGTCTCTATTCCGGCGCTCCGGACTACCCGCAGATTGCGATGGATGCGCTGTCTGAGATGGTGCGGCAGATCGAAACGCGGTATGGAGAAGGTGCGGGGTTTGACGGCGAAGGCAGGATGACGCACGGAGTGATTGTGCGGCAGCTTCTTCTTCCTGGGCATGTCCATGATGCGAAAAGGATCATTGACTATCTGTACCAGACCTACCGGGACAGAATCTGGATCAGTATGATGAGTCAGTACACGCCGATGGCATCGGTGAAGGAGGATCCGCTTCTGGGCCGCAGAGTTACCAGGCGGGAATATGACAGAGTGGTAGACTATGCGCTGTCTCTGGGCGTAACCTGCGCATTTATCCAGGAGAGAGAAGTGGCACTTGAGAGCTTTATCCCGGCGTTTGACGGGACAGGGCTTCCTTCTGCTTCTTCGCCGGAATTGTGATTGAGAAGGTTGTCATGCAGATGGAAAAGTATTATATTGCTGCACGGCCCGGAAGTGAAGTATATTATACGGAAAGGGAGCAGGAAGATTTCCTGAATAAGGGGTAACATGAGAAAACTAAGGGAAAGCATTGTCTTTAAGACTATCTTTACACTGGTTGTTCTGTTGTTTGTCTATTCCATGGTTGTGAGTTTGATCGGTTACCGGGAACTGACGGATGCGCTTTTGAACCAGTATGCCGACGGAGCGTTCCGGACAGCGGGAATCGCCGCACGCTTTATTGATCCGGACAGGATCGATGAATACACAGACAGCGGCGGCGAGGGAGAGGAGTATACAAAGGTGGATGACCGCCTTGCCTCGATCTGCAATTCGACCGGATCGACCTTCGTCTATGTAATTATGCCGGATCGCACGGATTACAAACACATCACATTTCTGTTCTCCGAGATGAACCAGGAGAGCCAATATACCAGGTATGAGTTCGGCTATGTCCGTGAAACGACAAATGAAGAGTATGAGCAGAAGTACAAAAGGATCTGCGAAGAGAACTCCTCGAAGGAGCTGGTGATCCGGGACAAGGGGTATATTGAGACGGATCCGCATATTACCGCGATGATTCCGCTGATCGACAAAGGCGGATCCTGCAAGGCGATTCTATGCGTACAGATGCAGATGGAAGAGATTGTCGCGGTCAGGAATGCTTATGTTGGGAAGATATTGCTGACGATGAGCATCACTGCGCTGCTCGTGATTCTGATGCTCAGCATGCGGCTGAACCGCTCTTTGCTCAGGCCAATCCGCATCATTGCCGCCGAGGCAACCCGTTTTGCGTCAGAGAATGTCAAGACCGGAAAGAAACTGACAAGCACCATCCACAACGTAGACGATATCGGTCAGCTGGCGGGTGCGGTTGATCAGATGGAGACGCAGATCAATGAGTATGTAACAAATCTGACCAGAGTGACAGCGGAAAAGGAGCGGATCAGCACAGAGCTTTCGCTGGCATCCAGGATCCAGATGGATATGCTGCCCAATATTTTCCCGGCATTTCCCGACAGAACGGACTTCGACATCTACGCGTCGATGATTCCCGCCAGAGAGATTGGCGGAGACTTTTACAACTTCTTCCTCATCGATGATACGCATCTTTGTGCTGTGATCGCGGATGTTTCCGGAAAGGGAGTTCCCGCGGCGCTGTTCATGATGGCGTCCACCATCGTACTGGTGGACAATGCCTGCATGGGAAAGTCTCCCGCTGAGATCCTGGAGAGTGCGAATGATGCAATCTGCGCGACGAACCGGGAGGAGATGTTTGTAACGGTATGGCTTGGAATTCTGGATCTTGAGACAGGAAAGCTGACCGCTGCCAACGCAGGACACGAATATCCGGTGATCCGGCATCCCGGAGGCTCTTATGAGATGATTAAGGATGTGCACGGATTCGTGATCGGCGGACTGGAAGACGTCCACTACAGGAATTATGAACTGACCATGGAGCCTGGCTCATCGCTGTTTGTGTACACAGACGGTGTTCCGGAGGCAACGAACAAGGAGAACGAACTATTTGGCACACAGCGCATGCTGGATGCGCTGAACGCAGAGCCGGACGCGGAGCCGGAGAAGCTTCTTGAAAATGTCAAGGCAGCCGTGGACGCTTTTACCGCGGACGCAGAGCAGTTTGATGATCTGACGATGCTGTGTCTGGAATACAACGGAACATGATGTCTGGTCATTTCAGCCCATGGACATCGATGACAACATATTCTGACCGGCAGCCGGTCTTGAAGATCAGATTCCAGTCACTGATTCCCGAGGTGACGATATAGTCTGTGTTTCCTCTTCTTTCCAGGCCGTAGCTGCGGTCATACTGGCGAGTCAGCACACCGATATTGTTGAAGGGGAAGAACTGCCCGCCGTGGGTATGGCCGCTCAGCACCAGACTGGCGCCTGCCGCTTCTTCCTGATCATATTCGCAGGGCTGATGATCCAGAACGATCCTGTACAGATCCGGTTCGAGCCCTTCCATCAGCAGTGCGGGAGTCTTACGGCCCGCACCGCGGTCTTCTTCCGACTTATCCTGACGGCCGATGACGTAGAACCGGTCATCGATCAGCCGGACTTCATCCTGAAGGACGATCACATCATTTTTCGCAAGATTCTCCATGAGGTCATCATTCGTCCAGCCCTTCGCCTCGTCATTGAAGTATCCTTTGTCGTGATTGCCATAGCAGAAATATACGCCGTAGGAAGTCTCCAATTCTCCCAGTGCCTCGCAGCTTCCGATCATATCCTCCCTGGAAGTGTCATCATCGACAAAATCGCCTGTGACAACGACAAGATCCGGGTGGAGCGCATTGATCGCAAGCATATAGTCACGGAACTTCTGTGCATGGAAGGTTGCACCGACATGGGAATCCGCGAACTGGACTATGCGGAGATCTCCTTTCAGAGCGTCACTTTCCAGGCTGTAATCTTTTTCCCACACATGCGTGCACAGATACCAGGCGATGATCATGTAGCATATGGTAAACAGAATCGCGCAGACGCCGGGAAGATACTCCCGGAAGCTTTTGTGCGTCCCTCTTTTCAGAAGATAAAAGAAGAGCTCGCTCAGCAGCCAGAAGCCTGCGAGATGTACCATGCAGATCACCGAATTGACCGAGCCGATCAAGAGCCCCAAAAGGAAGAATAATAGCGCCCAGACGGCGAAGCAGACCCAGAATGCCAGACGTTTCCTGCCGCCCATGAGACTCTGGACCAGCGGAAAAGAAGCGGTCCGCCTGGAGACATAGGACATAAAAAAGGCAACGCCGGCAACTACGCCAATGACAATTACGATAAATGCTCCCATTCTATTCCTGCCTGTTCTTGCATGATGAGATACGCGGGTAATCATGAATATCATAGCAAAAAACAGGCGGAAGCAAAACATTCAAGTCTGCCACCGGCAGACTTGCGCCCGAGCGCGTTCTCCGCTTCGCTTCGGTCGGTGCGAAACGCGTGCCAGTGACTTATAGCGATGCTTCACGGCTTGCCTCGGGGATCGCGGCCCGGAAGCTGAGAGAAGCGAATCTCAGCTGCGCGCCGTCCTTCAGTAGGACGGACCGTCCGCTTTCCAGGCGGTGTCCGTCTAAAAAGGTTCCGTTTGTCGAGAACAGGTCTGTCACGTAATAGCCATCGATGCGGCGCTCTATTCTCGCATGCTTTCTGCTGACTGTGTCATCAGGAAGAACCACGTCTGCCTGAGCGCTTTTTTTCCCAAGAATGAGATAATCCTGATCCAGCAAAATATCAGGATAGAGATCCTTCCGGAGGCTGACCAGAGACGGGACCTGCGGGCGGAGACATCTTGTCTGTTCTTGCCGGACGGAAGATGCGCCGTTGCCGACACGATGATCATATCCGCCGCTGCCGATGGGAGGGTCATATCCGCCGCTGCCGATGGGATGGGCAGATGCGCCGCTGCCGGTGGGCCGATCATATGCGCCGGATCGTGCGGCGGCCGGATCTTTGACTGCGCTCTTTCCAAAGCGGGCATCCTCCGCATACAGTTCCTCTCTGAGCGACTGGTAGAACAGTTCATCGCTTTGTGACGCTTCTTCCTCATCGAACCAGATATTCCTGCCTTCCGAGGCATGCTTTTCCAGGGACGAGTGGATGATCCAGATCAGGGCAGCACACAGAAATCCCATCCCCATCATCTGGGTCAGATCCATCTGAAAGACAACGATGAGAACAACGGCGGCAGGGAGGATAACGGCGGCGGGAAGAAGAGGGCCAGGGAGCGCGCCGGACAGATTCCGGCGCTGTTTTTTCCGGGCGGCGGCAGTTCTTTGCCCGGCCGCTTTTCTGCGGCTGTGACCGGAGGTGCTTTTTACTCTCCTGCGCCTTGTGTCCGGCGGAGGAAGCCTTCTGACATTTGAGTCTGAGAACTCTTCCCGTTCCGGGATGCCGGAGCGTACCGTTTCCTGTGCGGCTTTGGGAGGATTGTCCTTGGCCGGGGCAGCGGCATCCTCACCTCTTTGGCCTGATTGCAGAAGCCGGGAAAGAATCTCCGTCAGGTCATAGGAATCGGAAGAGACCTGGTCGTAGAGCGGGTACACCAGAGAGACCGCGGTCTGATCGGAATGATCCAGCTTCTTCAGGAAAAACTCTGACAGAAGGCGGACAGAATCCGGCTCTGTGTCAGAGACATGCGGAATATAGCACAGCAGAACCTCATCACCGCCCGGTCCCAGGAAGATACAGTCCGGATCCAGATAAAGATCCCGGACGCTCATCAGCAACGAGGGCATCCTGGAAGCGGTATCCTTCAGCGCGGACAGGATCTTTCTCACGTCGCTTCCGGTCAGAGAGACACTTTTGAAGCGGGAGGAAATGCTCGTGCAGGCGGTGACATCAGCCTGCAGACGTTTCTTTCCGTCCTTCGCAAAGACACTGACCGGAAGGATACCGCTCAGCTTCTGCCTCAGTGCCATCTGCATAACATATTCATCTTCATCGATCTGATCTTCTGTGAGCAAAAGATAGACACGGTCAAGTTCTTTTCTGTATTCCTTCTCCATGTGGCAGATGTTCCCTTCTTCCGGCAGAATCCCTCTGCTGCACAACGTTTTAGTCTGTTTAGCTGTCTCCCTTCAGCAAGGAGCTGACATATTCCAGTCCGCGGATCTTCCGGATGACATCCGCGGGATACAGCAGAGTCCGCTTCGCGGCGGCTCCGGTACTCAGCCTGCTTTTGCCGAAGAGGATCCGGATCAGCCCGGGAAGCGGCAGGGTACCGCTGTAGTGCACAGAGGCCTGCTCCCTTGATACGCTGACATTGCAGGACACATTCTTTGTCGGACCGGTTTGCTTTTCCAGATGTTTGGCCTGCTTTGGGAGCCGGTTATTACCGCTCTCCTTCCAGTTATTCAGGTCCGCCTGCGCCGTGATCTGCTGCGCGGCTCCGTTGAGGACGCCTTTGTCATGCAGGAAAAAACCATAGTAGAAGATGGCAAGAAGCACAGGAAGCATGACGGTCATCAGAAGCGAAGCCTCCACGGTGAAGCTTGCGCGCATGCGGCCGGGAGAAGGAGAACCAAAGCCATCCGGAAGGCCGGGGAGGAGACGGCCGGGCAGCACAGGATGATGACAAACAGAAACCACCGGATCTTGGCGGACACCGGATGCAGAATTCATAGGATCACCTCCGCGGTCAGCATGACGATGTGAGACGCTGCGAGAAAGGGGAGAAACGGAAGACAGTCCGATCTTTTTACCCGCCTCAGGAGAAGAAGAACAGCGGAGAACACCGCGCACATAACCAGAGCTGCCGTCAGGGCGGCAAAGATTCTTTCCGCTCCGATCGCCGCTCCGCAGGCCGTCACCGCCAGCGCGTCGCCCATGCCCAGGGACGCGCGAAAGATCAGCGCGAGAAGCAGGAGAAGAATTCCCGGAAATAAACCTGCGAAGAATTGCAGCAGGGTCAGATCCCGCAGAAACAGGTGCAGAAGGCCGGTTCCGGCACCAAAGACAGGTGCTGCCCATCCGGGGATGGTCCTTGTGCGGAGATCGCTCACAGAAAGAAGACACAGAAACAGGGTGGTCAGAAGCAGGCAGATCTTCATGCGCGCTCAGCCTCCTCTTGCTTTGCGGCAGTCCTTGCACTCATGCATATGGCCGCACTCGTCCAGATCCATCTCATGTACGGTTCGCTTCAGGCTGGAACAGTTTACACTGGTGTGATAGCAGTTCCCGTAGGGATCCACATAATACTGTCCGGTGTTGTGATTTCCGCAGTAGGGACACTTTTTGTACTTTCCCCCGTTGACATTGCGGGCAGACGCCAAACGGCTCTTTGACACAGGAATGATCGTTACGCGCAGATGAGAACAGTCAGGGTTGGTGTGATAGACACTGCCATGCTCCGTGACATAGACCGTCCGGTGCGCATTGTCCTGTGATGCATCTTCCTTTCCCCGTCCGGAATATCCTGACTTTCCGACCCATCCCCGCACCACCGCCTTCTGAACAAAAAAGGTGAATGGCAGCTGGATCAGAGAATACTTTGGCCTGGGCTGGTAGGAGAGCACCAGGCGGATATAATCATCTCCCTTGAGATAAGAGGAATTCAGAAAGCTGGCATTGCGGACAGCCTCCTTGTCGGCTGCGGTCTGGATGACCTGGGAAGTGGCCCATGCATCTGACAGAGCAGCACGGATGATGTGATTCGAATCCCCGTATTCCTGTTTGTAGGCGGCAATCGCCATCTCCTGCGCCGTGGTGGTGAGGGAACCGGAATACTGCGCGGCAGTGCGCATCACGCAGGCATATTGCAGGATGATGGCACAGAGTACGAAGAAAACAGGCAGCTCCAGCGCGGCTTCTACGGTAAGGGAAGCTGAGGAATGCGAGGTGAAAAAGAATGTCCTTCGGCCTGTACGTGCGTGAATCGGAGAGAGTACGCTTTCCTTTCTTTGAGATAAATTGACAGAATCTGATTTCAGTAAATGGATAAAACTGTGGACGATTAGAGAAAACAGACATCTTCTTCGATCGGGGAAGGTGGGGGCCGTTCCCCTGTTGTTGGAGAGACTATGTGAAGATGTCAGAATGGTATATACGGTTTTGGGTTGATTCAACTGACTTGACGTGCATGGGAAGAACATCCTTTTTCACCTCGCTTTCCGCACAGACTTTGCCCGCAGAAAACATTGCGGACGTTACCCCTCAGTGGGGCGGCCCCGCCTATGCAGGCGGAGGGGAACAAACCTGCTTCAGTGCCGGTTACGGTTTTCGGACAGCTCTGCCGGTACGGTCTTTGCAGTGACAGATCCGGACAAATGACCGGAGCAGACCTTCTTTCGTCCCAAAGCCGCAACCGGCCGGGGTGATTCGATCAGACTAGACTAGACTCCGTTCGCGTCACTCGCCGCTCTGGACAGAATATCCTTGACGATCTGTGTCACCTGTTTTTTGAAGATGACGACCAAAGAGATGAGTACGACGAGAATCAGAATAATCTCGACGACACCGACACCTTCTTCATCCGCGGCGATCTCACGGACCGCGGAGGAAACGGCGTCTTTCAGACGTTTCAGCAGTTTCCACATGAACAGTACCTCCTTTCCGGTCATATTTTCCGAAGCTCCGGCGAAGGCTGCGCTCATTGAGTCCCTTCAGATTCATACACTTCCCACAGGTCTTCCTGCCCGGTAAAATGCATCAGCGTAAGGGTACAGCATCGCCGGAGCGATGGAATCAAAACGAGTGAAAAAGCGGCCGGACACGGCCGGATCAATCATCAGAATGTGTCTGAAATGACGGGATAGGTGCGTTATAACACAGCCCGCAAAAAGGCGCAATCGGAACCGGCTTCAGGAGTGCATTTTCGGAGAATGCAATAAGAATCCGGAGATGAGGAGAAAGAAGATTCGTCGTATTTGTCCGTCCTGAGACATAAATATATGAATCCTTCCACAGGAAACTGCAGTCCGGCCATTGATATGGTATGATGACTACGGAGCGAAGTGCGGGACAATCCGCAATCAAGAACAGCACAGTCGGGAAGACCATGCGGCAAAGATGTGACACCCTGTGACCTGGTTCGTCCGGACTCCGTCTTACAGGACAGAAGGAAACGATATGGAAGATGTCAAAATCATCGAACTATACTGGGCCCGCTCCCAGGAGGCAATCGAACAGACCAGAATCAAATACGGGAGGCTGATCTGTTCAATCTGCATGAAGATTCTCAGGATCGCTGAGGACGCATTTGAATGTGAAAATGACACTTACCTGAAGGCGTGGGACTCCATGCCGCCACATAGGCCGGAGCATTTGAGCGCTTATCTGGGCAGGATTGCAAGGAACCTTTCTCTGGACCGTTATGAGAAGGAGCATGCGCAAAAACGCGGAGGATCGCAGGTCCCGCTGATTCTGGATGAACTGGAGGAATGCATTCCGTCCGCTCCCGACAGCGGCCTGCCGCTGGAGATGAAGGACCTGCTGAACCGGTTCCTGGAAAGCCAGACAGAGCGCGCGAGGATTCTGTTTCTGCGCAGATACTGGTTTGGAGACAGCGTGAAAGAGATTGCCGAGCGGTATGATCTCGGAGAGAGCCTGGTGAAAATGACACTACTGCGCACCCGGAATGCGCTGCGCGCGCTTCTTGAGAAGGAAGGGGTAACGATATGAGCAGCGGAAACAGGAACACAGAACAGGCTGAGCGGCTGCTGCGCGCGCTCGGAGAGATCGATGACCGGTTTCTGATGGAAGCGATGGCACCCGAAGAAGCAGAAGAATACTCCGGTCAGACGCAGACACAGCAGAACCAGCCGCAATCAGATGTCCGCCCGGAAGCGCAGCCGGCAGAGGAAAGGACAAGGACGCCCGGCAGGAGAAGACTGCGCAGATACAGCGCCTGGGCCCTGACTGCGGCGGCATGCCTGACCGTAGTTGTGATCGGCCGGTTTGTCAGTGTCAACCAGGTCTCGACTGAAAAAGAGCAGCCGACCGCGATTGTGAAAGAAGAGCAGGCGGAAGAAGCGGTCCAGGATGCCGGCAGTGCAGAGGCTGACGGAGAGATCCTGAAGGCATCAGACAGCGCCGCACCGGCAGCATCAGACAGTGCCGTGCCGGAAGCGTCGAACAGTGTGGCTTTGGAGGCATCTGACAAGGCTGCTGTGGAGATGGCGGATAGCGCCGCGCCGGAAGAAGCTCAGATGGAAGCGGCAGAAGACAGTGCACAGGAGGCAGAAGCACCGGAAGCAGCATCGAATACTGCCGGAGCCGGAGCCAGCGCCCTGGTGACGATGCCAAACCCCTTCGTGGAAACGAAGACGCTGGAGGAAGCCTGCAAAAAGGCCGGATTCTCCCTGACGCTTCCGAAGGAAGAGGAACCCTGTGAGAAGATCTTCCGCGTGATGCCTGGCCAGATGATCGAGGTGATCTATCTGGCAGAAGACAGCCGGGAACTGCTTCGGATCCGCAAGGGGAAAGACATGTCAGAGGACATCAGCGGTGTATATGAGAAATATGCCGTATCAGAAGTCCTGGATCCTGACGGGATGAACATCGCGGTGTCCGGAGACAAGGAGGACAGCTGGGAGGTCGCCTGCTGGACGCAGACGCCGGAAGAGGACTGTCTGTACTCCTATTCCATTACGACACAGAGGGATGCCTTGACGGGAGAAGAGATCATCCGGATGGCCGAAGAGATGATGGCGGAATCCTGAAACAGAAGAGGATGAAGGAATCCTGAAAGCAACCGGATGAGGGTGGATGACGGAATTCTGATCTGAGCACAAGCCATAATTTAAAAAACATATACAGAAACAGAAAAACAGGGATTGCCGTGCTGCTCAGATGCAGACGGCAGTCCCTGTTTGATCCTGGAACTTAAAAATCCGGTTATTCGACGGCGCTGATGGTCTGAAGCACCGCGTCGCAGATCTTCTTGTTTACTTCCTCAGCCTTCTCGGGCGTATCCTGCTTCGAGTAGAAATAGAACTTGATCTTCGGCTCGGTCCCGGACGGACGCACGGCAAACCAGGAACCATTCTCCAGGAAGAAGCGCAGCACGTTGGAAGCCGGGATGTCCTCATATCCGTTCTGATAATCAATGACCTTTTTCACATGCAGGCCGGCAACCGAATCCCAGACCGCGAAGGCGGAGTCGTTCTCTCCCTGCCCGGAGGCAGCTTCCGGAACGGGAAGCACACGGTCCATAGGCAGATTCGCCCGGACGCTGTCCATCATGCGGCGGATTCTCTGTGCGCCGGGAATGCCCTTCAGAACCAGATTCGGCTCCGCCTCGGCATAGTATCCGTAGCGCGCGCCGAGCTCGGACAGAACCTGGAACAGCGTCTTGCCCTGCTTCCTGTAATAGGCAGCAGCCTCCGCCACCAGCATGCCCGCGCTGATGCCGTCCTTGTCACGGATCTCAGGGCAGGCTGCGTAGCCGACGGACTCTTCATAGCCGAACAGGTAGGAATAGCCATTCTCTTCGAGGAACGGAATCCGTCCGCAGATGTTCTTGAATCCGGTCAGCGCCTCAAACATCTTGACGCCGTAGGATTCGGCGATCTCCGTAGACAGAGTGGAGGTGACGATCGACTTGACCATCGCGCCATTCTCCGGCAAAGTACCCGCATCCCTGCGTCCTTCAAGGATGTAATTCACGAGGAGATATCCGGTCTGATTCCCGTTCAGAGGCACGTACTCTCCATCATCTCCCATCAGCTCGATCGCGAAACGGTCCGAGTCGGGATCCGTCGCCATGAGCAGATCCGCGCCGATCTCGTGCCCCAGCTTCTCACTGAGCCGGAACGCCTTGGGATCCTCCGGATTCGGATATCCGACGGTTGTGAAATCAGGATCGGGATCCTTCTGCTCCTCTACGATGTGCACATTCGTGAAACCGCGCTCTGCCATCATTCTGGAAAATGGAATCGATCCGGCACCATTGAGCGGTGTATATACAATCGGGATCGAAAGATCCAGCTCGTCGCCTTCGTGAATGGCGAGTGCCTTGACCATATCAAGATAGATGCGGTCTTCCTCTTCGCCCAGAAGGGTGATCTTTCCAGCGGCAATCAGATTCTCATAGTCGGAATAATCGACATCACAATCCTTGAAATAATCCAGCTGGCTCATGCACTGCATCATGCCGTCCGCGATCTCGGCGCTGACCTGGCAGCCGTCTTCCCAGTAGACCTTATACCCGTTATATTCCGGCGGGTTGTGGGAAGCAGTGATATTGATTCCGGACACCGTCCCCTTGACACGGATCAGGCAGGCCAGCTCCGGCGTAGGCCGCATGCCGGGGAAGGTATAGACACGGATGCCCGCACGGGCCAGGATGCAGGCAGCAAGACGGGAGAACTCCTCGGAAAAATGTCTCGGGTCATGTGCGATGATGACACCCCGGCTCATAGCCTCAGGCCCGGCATTGCGGATATAGTTGGCAATTCCTCTGGTAGCCCGACCGACGGTGTAGACATTCATGCAGTTCGTGCCGACACCGGTGACACCGCGCAGACCGGCGGTTCCGAAAACCATATCCTGAGAAAAACGCTCTGCAGCAGCCGACTCATCCAGCGCCAGCTGCTCAAGCTGAGCGCGGAGCGGATCATTCCCGGGAATCTTATCCAGCCAAAGCTTGTATCGTTCTTTGTAATCCATATACGCATCCTTTCTCTTCCCTCCACTGAACATTGCGGAAGGAAAGCGTTGACTGCAACCAGCAATTTACAGAGCAGAGCCCTGAATGGTTACGTTTACATTATTATAACAATTCTGTGATATGATAGACAAGAAAGATCTTTGAAGGAGAACAGACCAGTCTGATATGGAACAGAGTGATATGGAACAGAGAAAGAAAGACGAAGAGCAGTCGTTAGCCGCTTTTTTGGAGCAGGATAAAGACATGGTGATGGCACAGCTTTCCGCTGACCGTACACAGGAAAATGCGGTGCGGGTGCTGGAGAAAGAGACTGATCGGCTGATGTACCGGGCAGGCGCATTTGACGCGCGGAAGGCTCCGGCCGCGCAGGGTATGCTGCAGGTCTTGAAATCCGCACTGCCCTTGACGGCGACTGTGTCGGAGGTGCAGACCTGGGAGAAGAGCGCAAAGAAGGATGCCGGGAAAGGATCCGTGCGTCCTCCTGCTCTTAGCGTTGTGTGCGGGATTGCGGGAATTCTCTGCGTGATTGCGGGACTGATCGGACCGGGTGCATTTTCCGGGTTTACCAGGATCTTCCAGGTGCTCTGGACCGCGGTCGGGTGCGCCCTCCTGCTGGCCGGCGGATATCTGGCGGGCAGAGGCCGCAGGATGGAAGGAAGACAGAAAACCGGCAGTGCACGTGCGCAGGATGAGGAGATACAGCAGACCTTTCTGGTGGATCAGGCCAGGATCTGGCACATCCTGCAGGGAACGCTCCTCGGTGCGGACCATAGTCTGGAGACGGCACGTGAGCTTTTTGCGGGGGCAGCCTCTGAGGGCAGCAGGGATGCCTCAGGCAGTCTGAAGAAGGCAGACCTGCAGTTCTTCTGTGAATTATTGGAAAATGCATACGCGCTCAGGAGACAGTTTCCGCAGGATGCGGCGATCGCCGAACAGGTGGAGAGCATCCGGTATTATCTGCATGAGAGAGGAATCGAGACCGTGGATTATTCACGGCAGGACGGAAAGTGGTTTGAGCTTCTTCCCGGAGACGATGAGGCGGTCACGATACGGCCGGCATTTCTTCAGGACAGCGTTGTTGTCATGAGAGGCATCGCTTCCGGACACTGAGGAAAAGGAAACGATATGGAAAGATTCTACGGATTTGACCTTGGCGACGCGGAGAGCGCCATAGCAAGGACGCAGCAGGACACGGTGCCCCGGGATCCGGAGATCCTGCAGGTGTGCGATGCGCAGAGCTTCATAACGGCGTATGCGCGTCTTCTGGACGGGAGACTCCTGATCGGGGAGAGTGCGTGCTACAATGCGGAAGCGACGCTGCGCAGAGTGCGGTTCAAGAGCCGCTTCCTGACAGATGCGGAGAGCGTGAAGGACATCCGGACCTTTGCGGCAGGGGTTCTGGCGGAGCTGATCGGAAGCGGCCAGCTGGTACAGGGCGGCGAGAACATTTTCTATATTGGCTGTCCGGCGGGCTGGAAGACGGCGGACCGGGAGCGTTATCGTGAGATCTTCGAGCAGACAGGGTATCCTCCTGTACGGATCGTTTCCGAATCCAGAGCGGCGCTGATCTCCGCGTGCCTGTCCCGTCATCTGCAGGTCGGCTATGACATTCTGTCCAAGAGCGTGCTGGTGGTTGATGTGGGCTCGTCGACGACGGACTTCGCGTTCATTGAGTCGGGACGTGAGGTGGAGCTGCAGACCGCAGGAGAGGTGATGCTCGGAGGCGGCATTACCGATGAAATGCTGCTGAATGAGAGTGTGCTGGCCAGCCCGGACAGTGCCCGGATCCGTGAGGTTCTGCAGCAGAGCGAAGCATGGAAAAACTACTGTGAATTCGCTGCCAGACGGCTGAAGGAAAAGTATTTCTCCGACGAGGATTACTGGGCGAGCCGCTCCCTGACGAAGAGCATCGAGATTCTGCATGCCAGAACCGGGAAGGGAGGCGCCGCGAAGCCGCTGGTCCTGACGCTGCGCATGGATGCGGCCATGGCGAAAAGGCTCATGGAAGCGCCTGCCCCGGGGCTGGACGGAAAGTCCTTCCGGGAGGCATTTTGCGACAGTCTCCGCCAGGTGAGAGAAAAGATCCATACGCCCGAGCTTCTCTTCCTGACCGGCGGCGTATCAAAACTCCCGGCGATCCGTACCTGGTGTCAGGAGGCATTTCCCGAGGCGGTTGTGGTGACAACCTCGCAGCCGGAGTTCTCGGTCGCAGGCGGGCTGTCGCACTGCGGAAGAATCGATGAGGACATGAAGCAGTTCCGCCGGGAGGTGGATGACCTGATCGAGACATCAACGGTAGAGCGGATTGTCTCCTCCCATATGGAAGAGCTCTACCGCAGCGTGGTGGACACGCTGACGGAGCCGATCCTCGAGACGGCGGCGATGAATGTATTTGACCGGTGGAGAAGCGGAGAGATCAGCCGCCTGTCCGAGATCGATGAAGAGCTGCGCAGTGAGATCGAGCATTACCTGAGAAGCGAGGAAGCGCAGAAGCTGCTGGGCGGTGTGGTCTCCTCCTGGCTGCGTCAGGCAGCCTACGAGCTGGAGGAATACACCATGCCGATCTGTGTCCGGCACAATGTCCCTTACCGCGCGCTGAACCTGACCAGCTATCTGTCGCTGTCGGATATTGATATCCGGATTGATACCAAAGATATCTTTGCCATCGAGCAGATCACCTGGCTGATCAATACGATCATCACCATTCTGGTGAGCCTTCTGTGCGGAGGAAGCGGTGTCGCGCTGATCGCCGGAGGCCTGAAGGGTATTCTGGCCGGGGCGATTCTGTCCCTGGGCGTTCTGCTGATCGGACAGGAGCATCTGGAGTCGCGGATGATGGACCTCAACATTCCGAAGCCGCTGCGCAGGCTGATCACAAGAAATGCGTTCGGGAACCGGATTCACCGCATCTCCTCGGAGGTGAGAGCGAACTTCTACGCAAGCCTCGAGAAGGAAAAAAACGAGGAGATTACGGCGCGGCTGGCGGAAGAGATCTCAGAGCAGATCGAAGAATGCCTGAAGAAAATGGCGCAGGTGGTGGAGATCCCGCTGGGATAAGGGGCAGGAGAACACCCGGAGCGAAGACTTGTCTCCACTAAGAGGCTTGAGGACTTACATGAATCCGAGACAGAGAGGGAAAAACTTCAGACGGATGCTCAGGCCGGCGCTGGCGCTTGCCAGCGCCCTGGCTTTGTGCTCCTGCTTTGCCGCGGGGGCGGAGGAGACGGACGGAGCAAGGCCGGCAAAGCAGGCTTCCGCAGAGGCGGCATCTGCGCAGGAGGCAGGACAGGAGAACGAAGCACTTCCCGCACGCTTTTGCCTTGCGGACCAGGGCAGGAAACCACAGGTGCGCAGCCAGGGCAATACGGGAACCTGCTGGGCGATCTGCGCGGTGTCCGCGATGGAATCCGATCTTCTGCCGCAGGATCAGAGCGTCTTCTCCGCAGACCACATGTCATTGCAGAATGGATTTCGCGTGACACAGGACGACGGCGGCGATTATTATATGATCATGTCGTATCTGGCAGACTGGAAGGGACCGGTTCTGGAGGAGGAAGATCCTTACGGGGATGGGGTCTCACCGGAGGGCCTGAAGGCGGCTGTGCATGTGCAGGAGGTCCGTCTGCTGCAGGAGATGTCCCGTGACACGGTCAAACGCATGATCCTGCGATACGGCGCGCTCCAGTCCTCGCTCTGTATGGACCGCGCACGGACCGATACAGACGAATACCACTACTACAATGCCCTGACCTGTGCGTATTTTGATCCGCTCATGGAGGACGTGGACCATGATATCCTGATCCTCGGCTGGGACGACACCTTTTCCAGGGACAACTTCCGGATTCGCCCGCCGGAGGACGGCGCGTGGATCTGCCAGAATACCTGGGGAGAGTCCTTTGGAGACGACGGAATCTTCTATGTCTCGTACGAGGACCGCAACCTGCTCCGGCGGGGCGGCGTTGCCTATTCGCGCATCGAGCGCGCGGACAATTACGATCATGTCTATGAAAATGATTCGCTCGGATGGCAGGGAAGGCAGGGCTACGACGGATATGAGTGCTGGTTCGCCGGCGCATACACGGCCGAAGTCGATGAAGGGCTGAGGGCGGTCGGCCTTTACAGCACACGTCCGGGCACGACCTGTGAGGTGTACGTGATCCCACGGTTTACGGGAGAGCAGGACCTGGAATCCTTTCCCGAGGCGTCCTTAAAATGCGCAGCGCGGGCGGAATTGGACACTGCAGGGTACTTTACCATCGATCTGGACCAGCCGGTACTGCTTGACGCGGGGCAGGACTTCGCGGTCGTGATATGGATCCGGACGGAAGGAGAGACGAAGCCGGTTGCGGTGGAGATGGTGAAGGATTCCTTTACCGAACCGGTCACGCTGGAGGGACGCAGGACCTGGATCAGTGCGGACGGGGAGATCTGGGACAGGACCCAGGACGTCTACCGGACCAACGTCTGCCTGAAGGCTTACACCTCAGTGAGGTGAGATCCGCCTTGGCAGGCGGCAGAATATGCCTTGCTACAGAAAAGAGATTCGAGCATGCCGGCCAGTGCGCCTGCACGGCGGCGGAATGGAGACAGGGATGAAAAGAACGATTATCGTGGCGACCGGGAACCAGGAGAAAATGGTGGAGATCCGGCAGATTTTCGCATCGACCGATGTCGAACTGATTACGATGAAAGAGGCCGGCATAGATACGGATGTGGAAGAGAACGGAGCTACCTATGAGGAAAATGCGCTCCTGAAAGCGCGGGCGGTGGCGAAGGCTTCGGGACAGCTGGCAATTGCGGATGATTCCGGGCTGGAGGTGGATGCTATGGGCGGCGAACCGGGGATTCATTCTGCCCGCTGGATGGGACACGACACCTCCTATGACATCAAGAACCGGGAAATCATCCGCAGAGTGGACGCGTACTGTGCGGAGAAAGAAGCCGGGACGTGTGCGGAAGGCGCCGCAGATTGCGCACGGAAAGAAGCCGGGCCGTGTGCGGAAGACGCCGCGGATCAGAATGCTGCCGCGGCCGACGGACGTCATCCCGGCTGTCTGCCGGACGGCACGCCGGGGCCGCTTCGGTCGGCGCGCTTTGTCTGCGCAGTCGCGGCGGTGTGGCCGGATGGCAGGGAGCTCACGGTCAGAGGCGTCATGGAAGGGAGAATCCATACCTGCCAGAGCGGGTGGAATGGATTCGGCTATGACCCGATCTTCTTCCTGCCGGAATATGGCATGACCTCCGGAAGCATCGAGCGCGGGGAGAAGAACCGGATCAGCCACCGGGGACAGGCATTCCGGAAGCTCGGGGAGATCCTGAAAAAAGAGTTTCAGGCGGAAACCGGGGCAGCGTCAGACAGGGCAGCAGGAGAGAATTCATGAAGATACTGATTCTGAGCGATTCCCACGGGCAGGACCTTCCTGTCGCAAAGGCACTCGACCGGGAATGGCCGATCGACGCGATGATACATCTCGGAGACACACAGGAGGATGAGGACGAATTCTCTGAGATCCTTGCAGGCGAGGAGGTACCTCTCTTCCTGGTAAGAGGGAACTGCGACTGGTATTCCTCACTCCCTCTGGACCGGATCGTGGAGCTGGCCGGCCACCGGATCTTTATGACGCACGGACACGGTCATGATGTGAACTACGGGACGAAGGAACTGGCGCAGATTGCCCGTGAACAAGGCTGCAGCATCGCGCTCTACGGACACACACATCGCCCGGAGATCGACGACAGCAGCCCTGGCCTTCTGATTCTGAATCCCGGAAGCATCTCCTTCCCCCGGCAGAAGGGGCGGGAAAAGAGCTATATGATTCTGGAGCTGGAACCTGGAAAGCAGCCGGAAGCATGGCTTCGCTTTTTGTAACCATTTTACAAGTCACACCTTGACCAGGCATAAGGCATACACAGGACTCCTGAACGGAGACTTTTGGGGGCGCAGAGCGTCCAGTGGACGCTCGCTTTGCGCCGACCGGAGCGGAGCGGAGACTCGTAATGAAGGAGCCCTGTTATGCCGCAGATGCTGGTAGAGGTGTGACTTGCAGCTAGTCGTTTCCTGCCGTTAAAACTTTTCGGTTGACAAAGACCGGATGCCATAATATAATGCATTTTGTCTTGGGAACAGGATTGCGGGGTGTGGCTCAGTTTGGCTAGAGCACCTGCTTTGGGAGCAGGGGGTCGCAAGTTCGAATCTTGTCACCCCGATTCAAAAGTGAATTATTATTTGCGGGTGTAGTTCAATGGTAGAACACCAGCCTTCCAAGCTGGATACGTGGGTTCGATTCCCATCACCCGCTCTTTTCATGCAAAGAGACAGTGCAGGCTGTCCCTTTGCTTTTTTCATACTTGGCCATTTTTCCGATCCTGAGCGGGCTTTTTGGTCGTTTACAGCAACCCTGTCTGTGGCTATAATCTGAGTGAAGCGGCGCGGCAAGAGCGCCGATGGCGTACTTGCATCAGCAGCGCGAATAAAAACAGAATCAACAGAGTCTATCAATAGATCAGTCAACTGCAGCAAGGAACAATAGCAATCAATGGAAATGGAGGAACGCTATGGCAAACAGATTTATCCTGAACCCGGTATCATTTCACGGAAACGGCGCAATTAAGGAGATCCCCGGAATCGCGCAGAAGGAAGGTTTCAAGAAGGTTTTTGTCGCGTCCGATCCGGATCTGGTAAAGTTCGGGATCACTGCGAAAGTTACTGCTCTGCTGGATGAGGCAGGCATCGCTTACACGGTCTATTCCGATATCAAGCCGAATCCGACGATCGCGAATGTACAGAACGGCGTGAAGGCCTTCAAGGAAGCAGGCGCGGATTCCATTATCGCGATCGGAGGCGGATCCTCCATGGATACCGCGAAGGCGATCGGCGTTATCATCACCAATCCGGAATTTGAAGATGTCCGTTCTCTGGAGGGCGTCGCACCGACGAAGAACCATGCGGTGACCACCATCGCGGTTCCGACCACCGCGGGTACCGCTGCGGAGGTTACGATCAACTACGTTATCACCGATGTGGAGAAGGAAAGAAAGTTCGTGTGCGTTGACGAGCATGACATTCCGAAGTACGCGGTGGTTGATCCGGATATGATGAGTTCGATGCCGAAGGGCCTGACCGCTTCCACCGGTATGGATGCGCTGACCCACGCAATCGAGGGCTATACCACGAAGGGCGCATGGGAGCTGTCTGATATGTTCCACTATGAGGCCATTCGTCTGATCAGCAAGAACCTGCGTTCCGCTGTTGCAAATGAGACCGAAGGCCGCGAGGGCATGGCTCTCGGACAGTACATTGCCGGCATGGGATTCTCGAATGTCGGCCTGGGCATCGATCACGCTATGGCGCATACCCTGTCTGCGCATTATGACACCCCGCATGGCGTTGCCTGCGCGATGTTCCTTCCGATCACGATGGAATTCAACCGTGACTACTGCGGCGAGCGCTATCGTGAGATCGCGCGTGCGATGGGCGTAGAGGGCGTTGACAGCATGACGAAGGAAGCGTATACGGATGCGGCGATCGCGGCGGTCCGTCAGCTTTCCGAGGATGTAGGCATCCCGAAGAAGAATGAGAAGATCCGCGAGGAGGATCTGGACCAGCTGGCACAGGATGCGCTGAATGATGCCTGCTATCCGGGCAACCCGCGTGAGGCGACCAAGGAGCAGGTCATCGCGATGTTCCGCCAGCTGATGTAAGCAGGCGTCAAAGACCTGGCAGATGCCGCGCGCGCGCCGGGTGCCGTGCGCACCGGAGCGTTCGCGGACGGAGACAGACTTGGACAGGACCGGCGGCAGTTCAGCCTGCCGCCGGCCTTTATACCCCAACGGATGCCACGACCGCGCGGTCGGGCGCAAGGGAGCCGATGGCGTACTTGAACGGTAAGACAAGAATGGATGCACAGTTTTTCATCAGCAGCATATTGCTCGGAGCAGGACTTGCCGCGGACGCATTTTCCGTTTCCTGCGCCAATGCGCTCCGCGAGCCGGGGATGAAGCTCCGCCGCATGTCAATGATCGCCGGAGTGTATGGAATCTTTCAGTTCCTGATGCCGCTGGCCGGCTGGCTGTGCGTACATACCATCAAGGAACGTTTCACGCTGATGCAGCCGTGGATTCCCCGGATTGCATTCGTGCTGCTTGCGTGGATCGGCGGGAAGATGCTCTATGAGGGCATCCGGAAGAGGAAGGGATGTCCGGAGACGGGCGCGGAGAAGGAGACAGGAGCGGAGAAGGAGACGGGAGCGCTGCACGCGGGCGTGGAAGTTCTTTCTGTCCCCATGCTTCTCCTTCAGGGAGTCGCGACTTCGATCGACGCGCTTTCGGTGGGATTCATGATCGCCGGATACCGTCTGATCCCGGCGTTTGTCTCCTGCCTGATCATCGGAATCGTCACTTATGTCATCTGCGTGGGAGGACTGGCAATCGGGAAAAAAGCAGGACTGAAACTGACCGGAAAGGCCGATATTCTGGGCGGAATCATCCTGATCGCGATCGGCATTCTGAATGTAATCCGGTAGCGGAAGAGAGGGGTGCGGACGGCAGGAAGAGAGCGGGTAGTGGAAATTATTTAAATTTTACCTTGAAACCGCTATGGAAAGATGTTAGAATGCAAATCCGAGAGCAACGAAACATGAGTCTGTAGCTCAGCTGGATAGAGCAACGGCCTTCTAAGCCGTGGGTCGGGGGTTCGAATCCCTTCAGGCTCGTCTTTTTGTTTATGGTGGGTATAGCGCAGTTGGTTAGCGCGCCAGATTGTGGCTCTGGAGGCCCAGGGTTCGAATCCCTGTACCCACCCTTCTCCGTTGGGCTATCGCCAAGCGGTAAGGCACAGGACTTTGACTCCTGCACACACCGGTTCGAATCCGGTTAGCCCAGCTTGGCCGCAAGGCCCAATTTTCAGGTTTAGAGAATTTGATACGGGACATTAGCTCAGTCGGTAGAGCACCTGACTTTTAATCAGGTTGTCGGGGGTTCAAATCCCCCATGTCTCACGCAGAAGACCCCGGAAGCGGAACGCTTTCGGGGTCTTCTGGCTGCATCTTTCCGGTTGATTTCGTTTCCCTTTTTTGATACTCTGAGTAAGGGCTGTTGGTTTTGTTTATGCGGTCATGGCGGAATTGGCAGACGCGCTGGATTTAGGTTCCAGTGGGCAACCGTGCAGGTTCAAGTCCTGTTGGCCGCATACTTTTCTTTCAGGGCCCGGAGCAGCGGGCTGGTTCGCCATGAAACGCACATTTTTGATCGAACTGTCTGTTCTGACAGTGATTATCATATTCTGCATATTCCGATCATTTCGCAGCAAGAGAGAGATTGCGCGGCCGACAGCGATTTTTCTGTGTTCGATTGTGGTTCCTCTTCTGGGAAATATTATCATCGCGTCTTCCGAGGATCCAGCAATCTGCAATGCGGGATACATTCTGTTCCTCCTGGGCACGAATCTTGTCATTTTCACACTGATTGATTTCACTTTGCTATACTGCTCTTTTCCCCCGCTGAAAAAGATCAGCTGGGTTCTGATCATTGCTGCGCTGACAGCCGATTCGGTCTCTGTCTTTCTGAACGTATTTTTTCAGCATTGCTATACGCTGGAAGAGACAGTCCTTGAGACCGGGGAGATCTACTATATCCTGAAGTCGGGATTGGGTCATTACATTCATCTGTCGATCTCCGCCGTGCTCCTGGTGATGATTGCCGGGTATTATATCTGGAGAATCCTTACCAGCGCCGTGCTGTATCTGGAGAAATACCTGGTGATCCTTCTGAGCATTCTGATCGTCTCGTTATGGGAGTACCGTACGACTCTTCTGGATCGTACGATTGACCACTCCATGATCGGACTTGCGGTGGGCGGCATTCTCCTGTATTTCTTTGCCATCGAGTACCGGGCGATTTTCCTGAAGATCGCGCTTCATGATCTTCTGATCGCCAATATGCAGAACGCGGTTTTGTTCTTCGATAAAGACGGGGAGGCAATCTACGCAAATAAAAGCGCGTCCTCCCTGTTTGGCATTACGCCCGATAGCCTGGACAATGCCGCCGGGCTGCTTGGCGAAGAGATAACGGGGGTAGCGTTTATCGAGAACAGCAATAGTGTGGAGCATGGGTCCCGCTGGCTGGCAGAGGTCAGGGATGGTGATAACTGGAAGTATTATGATGTCACCTGTCAGCGCCTGGAAGACCGCAGGGGCACTTATATCGGCACGTTTTTCGGAATATCGGATGACACAGAGGTAGAGCAGGAACGCAGGGAGAGATCGTATCGGCAGACGCATGATGAGCTGACAGGAATGGTGAACAGAGAGATGTTCATTGATCTGGTGAAGCAGAAGCTGGAAGACGCGCCGGAGACGGAATATACGATGATCCTTTCCGACATCTCGGATTTTAAGATGATCAATGATATATACGGAAGGGATTTTGCGGACAGGATTCTCCGGGAGATCGCGGATCTTGTGCGAAGGATTGTGCCGGAGGAGGCTGTCTATTGCCGGTGGGGCGCAGACCGGTTTGCCGTATTTACCCCAAAAGGCGGCATCAGCCCGGAAGATCTGGAGAATAGGATCAGAGCGTATTCCTGGAGTGAGGGCAGCGCGAAAAACCTGAAGCATCCTCTGGTGATGCATGCGGGATATTATGAAATCACAGACCGGAGCCTTTCGGTTTCCTCCATGATCGACCGGTGCATCATGGCCATTTCGGAGGTACGCGATGACTATCAAAGGCTGGTCTGCGTGTATGATGAGGGGCTTCGCCGAAAGAGACTGCGGGAGCAGAAGGTGAACGCCGATCTGCCGGAGGCGCTCAAGAGCGGACAGATCCTTCCGTATCTGCAGCCGCAGTATGACAGACAACATGCCCTGACCGGCGCGGAGGTTCTGGTGCGGTGGCAGCATCCTGAGGAGGGGCTTCTGGCGCCTTCGGGGTTTATTCCGATTTTTGAGAAAAACGGAATGATTGTAAAGCTGGATACCTATATCTGGGAGGAGGCCTGCAGGATACTTGCCTCCTGGAAGGGAACCGGCAGAGAGCATCTGCATCTGTCCGTCAATATTTCGCCGAAGGATTTTTATTTTATCGATCCCTATGAAACCTTCACGCAGCTGGTCGAGAAGTATGGCCTGGCACCGGAAAAACTCCATCTGGAGGTGACGGAGACGGTTGTCATGAACAACGCCGCACAGAGCATTTCCAGCATCCGGCACCTGAGGGAGTATGGATTCATCGTGGAGATGGACGACTTCGGAAGCGGATATTCCTCCCTGAATCTGCTCCGCGACATGCCGGTGGATACGTTGAAGATTGACATGGGATTCCTGGGCAAGACGTCCCATCCGAAGAAGGCGGAAACCATCCTGAGCAGCATTATAGAGCTGGCGCATCATCTGAATATGACATCGATCGCAGAGGGCGTTGAGCAGGAGGAACAGCTCTGCATGCTGACGCAGATGGGCTGCACCGTTTTTCAGGGATATTATTTTGCGAAGCCGATGCCTCTGAGCGAGTTCGAAGAGAGGGAAGCCGGTGTGCCGGCGGCACGTGCTTCTTACTGATGAAGTGAAAATCTGCCGGAGGCGTTCTTGAATGCTATGATACACACAAGAATTTACACGGCGTCTGTGGACTGCCTGAAGGACCCGGTTCTTTACCGGCGGGCGTTGTCTCTTCTTCCCGAACAGAGAAGGGAAAGCGCGGAGCGGATGAAGATCGGCAGCGGAAAATGGCTCAGTGCCGGTGCCGGGCTGCTGCTGATGGCGGCACTGGCGGATCAGGCGGCGGGAGCCGGACATAACCGCGCGGATCAGGCGGCGGGATATCGGCATAATATCGCGGAATATACGAGCCTGACGATTGCAAAGGGAGAACATGGAAAGCCATATCTGCCGGACGATCCGCAGATTCATTTTAACCTGTCACATTCCGGAAACCGGGTTCTGTGTATGATTTCTCCGGTCGCATGCGGCTGTGATATTGAGCAGACAGATCGTACGCCGAAGCAGATCGGGATGGTGATCCGGTGCCTGGCGGAATCGGAACAGCGCCTGGCGGCAGCTTCCCCGATTCTCTTCAGCAGAATCTGGACCCTCAAGGAAAGCATCCTGAAGCTGAGCGGAAAGGGGCTCTTGATTCCGATGAATTCGTTCGAGGTATCACTGGACCCGCCGGCGGTGCGGCAGGACTTTATTGAGGGGCCGGTCGTTCTGAAAGAGTATGAGACATTCCGGCCCGCCGAACCCGGTACGGCGGGTTATTGCTGTGCCTGCGCACTCGCCGGGGAGGAAGCGCCGGAGGAAATGACGCAGGTGGATCTGAGCGAACTCCTTTCGTGAGGGCATATCCCCGCGGATGCTGCGAACGCGCAGAGTGCCGCGCGCACCGCGCACCAGATGGAAGGTACCGATTCTATGAAAGTAACGATTGAGAATCTTACAAAGAAATTCCCGGGAAGGGGCCGGAAGGACCCGGAGACCATTGCGGTCAATGATTTTGATTTTGAGATCCCGAGCGGTGAGCTGGTCGGTCTTCTCGGGCCCAGCGGCTGCGGAAAGAGCACGACGCTGCTCATGATCTGCGGACTGCTTCAGCCGACGGAGGGAAGGATTCTGTTTGACGAGGAGGATGTCACCAACGTTCCGCCGGAGGAGCGCGGGGTCGGTCTGGTCTTTCAGAACTATGCGCTGTATCCCCACATGACAGTGGAGGAGAACATCATGTTCCCGCTCGGCAACCTGCGCGGCAAGGATAAGCTGTCAAAGGAGGAAATGCGCTCGCGTGCAAGACAGGCGGCTTCTCTGGTCCAGATCGATACGCTGCTGGACCGGCGTCCGAAGGAGCTGTCCGGCGGTCAGCAGCAGAGAGTCGCGATCGCCCGCGCTCTGGTGAAGATGCCGCGCGTTCTGCTGATGGACGAGCCGCTCTCCAACCTGGACGCCAGGCTGAGACTGCAGACGCGGGTGGAGATCCGCCGGATTCAGCGGGAGACCGGGATTACAACGATCTTTGTCACGCACGATCAGGAGGAGGCCATGTCCATCTCCGATACGATTGTGGTGATGGAGGCAGGTGTGGTTCAGCAGATCGGCAGACCGCAGGACGTCTACGATGACCCGCACAATCTGTTTGTCGCGAAGTTCCTCGGCACGCCGCCGATCAATGTGTTCGAAGGCAGCCTGAAGGACGGAAAGATTCTGATCGGGGACAGCGAGGTTTTTGAGATCAAGGACCTTGCTCCGGACCCCGCTGCTCATCTGTACGAAGGTCCGGACGCCGGCAGGACGGCGAAGCAGGCGGAGGAAAGCGCAGGAGCAGCGCTTCGCAGGGACGGCGTGAAGAAAGGTCCCGGCCGCCTGGCGAAGGACGCCGGCAGCATACCGGTCTGGGTCGGGATCCGTCCGGAGGGATTCTTCCTGGACGAGGAAGGTCCGCTTGTCTGCAGCCTGAAGGGGGTAGAAGTGATGGGACGCGATGTGACAGTGGTCTCCACCCATCCCGCCTTTCAGGGAGAAACCATCCGCACCATCATAGACGCGCAGAGCGGTGTGGATACCACAAAGAGTGAAGTGCGCTACCGCGTGCGGCCCGGCAAGATCTTCGTGTTTGCAAAAGACTCCGGAGAGCGGCTGTACGGCGCCGGAGAGTAATCAGCACCCCGGAAGCGGCTTCGCAGGGCCGGCAGATCATCCGGGGAGCGCTGCATAAGAGCTGACAAATCATCCAGGGAGTATCCATATGGAGAATAACAATAGAAAAGCCTGGCTGTATCTTCTCCCCGCAGGGATCTTCCTTGCGGTGTTCATGATCTACCCTCTGATTGATGTATTCATCTACTCGATCGAGGAGGGCTTCAATTTTGCTTCACAGACGAGCCAGGGTACCGGACTGTTCAATTTCAGCTATATCCTGCACGATCCGTATTTTCTTCAGGCCGTGCGCAATACGGCGCTGTGCGTGGTGATCACGGTTCCGATTTCGACGGGACTGTCGCTGCTGATCGCATTTGGCCTGAGCTCCATCAAGCCGCTGCGCAATCTGTTCCAGACCATCTACTTTCTGCCGTATGTGACGAACACCCTGGCGGTCGGCCTGGTCTTCATGATTCTGTTCAAGAAGACAGCCTACACCGATGGAATGGTCAACCTGCTTCTGCAGGCATTCGGCAGCCCGACCGTTGACTTTATAGACGGCCCTTACTGGGCGAAAATGATGGTGCTGTGCATCTATGTCATCTGGATCGTGATGCCGTTCAAGATCCTGATTCTGACCAGTGCGCTGGCTTCCGTGGACCAGAACTATTACAACGCCGCGAAGGTGGACGGAACCAGAGGCTGGCGGATCTTCTGGCGGATCACGCTGCCGATGATCTCCCCGACGGTATTCTACCTGATCATCACCGGCTTCATCGGTGCGTTCAAGGAATACTCCGACGCGGTTGCCCTGTTCGGAACGGATCTGAACGCCGCGAAGATGAACACGATCGTCGGCTACATATACGATATGCTCTACGGAAACGGAGGCGGCTATCCGTCCTACGCATCCGCGGCGGCGATCCTGCTGTTCTTCATTATCCTGACGATCACGGTCATCAATCTGCTGGTCAGCAGACGACACGTTTACTATTAAATATTAAATGACTGAAGCTTCATGTGAAAAACACTGATTCATGACGATTTGAGCCGCCGGTCAAGCGGCGGAATGAGGATTGATATGAAGAACCGGACATTTCATAAGATCCTGATCTATGCGCTCCTGGTTTTGTGGGCGGTGATCGTGCTGTTCCCGTTCTACTGGATGGTGCTGACCTCCGTGAAGAGCTACAGCGCGTACAATTCGGAGTACGTGCCTTCCCTCATCACGATGAATCCGATCCTTGAGAACTACGTGCAGGCATTCACGCAGGTTCCCCTGGCGCGGTATCTGCTGAACACATTGATCTTCACGGTGATTACCACCGCGATTATGACGGTGGTGGCCGTGCTGGCCGCATTCGCATTTGCAAGGCTGCAGTTCCGCGGCAAGAACATCGTGTTCGCGCTGTTTCTGTCGCTGATGATGCTGCCAAATGAGCTCGTGGTGATTACGAACTTTGTGACCATTACCAACGCGCACCTGCGCAACACCTTCCCGGGACTGATTCTGCCCTCCGTGATGTCCGTGTTCTATGTGTACCTGCTCAAGGAAAACTTTGAGATGGTGCCGGACAATCTCTATCTTGCGGCGAAGGTGGACGGAACCAGCGATATGAAATATCTGCTGCGGGTGATGGTTCCGATCTGCAGACCGACCATTGTTACGATCATCATCCTGAAGGTCATCGAGTGCTGGAACGCGTATGTCTGGCCGCGCCTGATCACGGATGATCCGAACTACTTCCTGGTATCGAACGGGATTCAGGAACTGAGGGAAAATGGATTCGGCCGCGAGAATATCCCTGCGATGATGGCGGCGGTGGTTGTCATCTCGATCCCGCTGATCGTCCTGTTTCTGATCTTCCGCAATAAGATCATGGCAGGCGTGCTGAGAGGAGGGACGAAAGGATGATGTGGAGAAGGAAACGTCCGGGAAAGATTGTCATCGCCGTCCTCTATCTGCTTGGCGCAGCGGCGCTGCTTGGCGGCTGTCACGGAAAAGTGCAGACCAGCTCATTCTCCGCGCCGGATCATTTTGATACCGGGAAAGACTACACCATCACCTTCTGGGCTAAGAACGATACGAACAAGACGCAGGTGAAGATCTACAACCAGGCGGTGGAGGACTTTGAGAAGCTCTACCCGAACATCCATGTGAAGCTGCGCCTGTATACGAACTACGGCGATATCTACAACGATGTTATCACGAACATTTCCACCGGGACGACGCCGAATGTCTGCATTACCTATCCGGACAATATCGCCACCTACATGAGCGGCGAAAATGTCGTGGTCCAGCTGGATGATCTGGCCGGGGATCAGCGATACGGACTGGGCGGATCCGAGGTTGCATTCACGTCTCCCACTCTGGAGGAGATGACGCCGAAGTTTCTCGAGGAGTGCCGGATCAACGGCAGGCTGATGGCGATGCCGTTTATGCGCTCCACGGAAGCCTGCTACATCAATCAGGACCTTGTCGAGAAGCTGGGGTATGAGGTGCCGGACATCCTGACCTGGGACTTCGTCTATGAGGTCAGCGAGGCGGCGATGGAGAAGGACGAGGACGGGCTGTTCAAGGTCAACGGGCAGAAGGTTCTGATCCCGTTCCTCTATAAGTCCACCGACAATATGCTGATCCAGATGCTGCAGCAGAGTCCGACAGGAGAATACGCGAATGCCGACGGCGAAGTCCTTATGTTCAATGACACGACGAAAGCGCTTCTCTCAGAGGTGGCCAAACATGCGCAGAGCCGTGCATTTTCGACCTTTAAGGTCTCCAGCTATCCCGCGAACTTCCTGAATGCCGGGCAGTGCATCTTTGCCGTTGATTCCACGGCGGGATCGACATGGATGGGGTCGGAGGCTCCGCTGATCGATATCAGCCCGGACAAGATTGTAACGTTTGAGACGGCAGTGCGCCCGGTCCCGCAGATGGATCCGGAGCATCCGCAGATGATCTCGCAGGGCCCGTCTGTTTGCATTTTCAATAAGGAGGATCCGCAGGAGGTCCTGGCCAGCTGGCTGTTTACCCAGTTTCTGCTGACGGATCAGGTGCAGATTGACTATTCCTCGACGGAGGGGTATCTGCCCGTCACACAAAGCGCGCTGAACAATGAAGCGTATAAGGAATACCTCGCGGCATCCGGTTCGGATCAGAAGGCGCATTATTCGGTGAAGCTGGACGCGGTACAGCTGATCATGGATCACACGGAGGATACCTTCGTGACGCCGGTGTTCAACGGCTCCGCCTCGCTGCGGGATGCCGCTTCCTACCTGGTGGAGGATACGGTGAAGAGCGCGCGGCGCAAGCAGGAGGTCAATGACAAGTACTTTGACCAGCTGTTTCAGGACGTGAAGAACCTGTATCACCTGGACCAGATCAGGACCGCGGGAGAAAAGGACGGGACGGACGAGGAAGGAACTGCGCCGGGTGCTTTGTCTCATGCGCGCGATCTGGGACCATTGCCTGTGACGGCGGTCATACTGCTTGCCGCGCTCGCGGCCGCCTGGGCAGGAATTCTGGTATGGATGATTGCCGGATCTGTGCGAAACCGTCAGAAACGGAAAGGAAAATGACGGAAAATATCGGACTGAAAAATCCTTCTTGAGTTATCATAGGAAGTGTTGCTATAATCAGAGGTGATTTTTTATCAGGCACATGGTGGTGCGTAATAGTTATCAAGGATATGGAGGAGGCATTATGAAAAAGCTCAGATTGTTTGCGGCAGCTATTGCAGTTACGGCGCTGGCACTGACGGGCTGCAGCAGCTCCAAGAAGGAGACGGAAGCTCCGAAGGAGACACAGGCAAAGGAAACCCAGGCTCCTGAGACGCAGGCTAAGGAAACGCAGGCGCCCGAGACCCAGGCTCCTGAGACACAGGCGAAAGAAACCGAAGCTGCAGTCGCAGCTGAGACGGAAGCCGCTGTTGTAGAGACCGAGGCCGCTGTTGTAGAGACCGAGGCTGCTGTTGTAGAGACGGAAGCCGCTGTTGCAGAGACCGAGGCCGCTGCTGTAGAGACCGAGGCTGCTGCTGTTGAGACGGAAGCCGCTGCCGAGGAGACCGAGGCTGCTGTTGAGGAGACCGAGGCTGCTGTCGAGGAAACGGAAGCTGCTGTCGAAGAGACCGAAGCCGCTGTCGAGGAGACCGAGGCTGCTGTCGAGGAAACGGAAGCTGCTGTCGAAGAGACCGAAGCCGCTGTCGAGGAGACCGAGGCTGCTGTTGAAGAGACCGAAGCTGCTGTCGAGGAGACCGAGGCTGCTGTTGAAGAGACGGAAGCCGCTGTCGAAGAGACGGAAGCCGCTGTTGAAGAGACCGAAGCCGCTGTCGAGGAGACCGAGGCTGCTGTCGAGGAGACCGAGGCCGCTGTCGAAGAGACCGAGGCTGCTGCGGAGACCGAAGCGGAATCCGGAATCATGACATACGAAGAGTACGCGGAAGCCGAGCCCGATACACTTGTTACGATTGAAGCATTCGTACAGGGCAAACAGAAGTTCTATGCGGACAATAAGGAAGTAGGAACCTCCACTGTGACGCTCTATGCACAGGACGAGAATGGCGGATACTTCCTCTACAACGTACCGGTTACCGAATCTGATTACGCAAGGATCAAAGAAGGAACAAAGATCCGCTTCACGGGCTACAAGAGTGAGTGGGCAGGAGAGGTTGAGATCGTACCCGACAGCCTTGAGCCGATCGAAGTCATTCGCGGCGGAATCTACATCTCCAAGCCGGTTGATGTGACGGACGTTCTGGGTGACGAGGATCAGCTTGCCGAGTATATGAACCAGAGAGTATCCTTCACAGGCATGACGGTTGAGCCGAACTACGCTGTGGAAGAAGAGACCGAGACAGCAACCGAAGCCGAGGAAGGCAATGAGACGGAAGCTGAGACGGAAGGCGCTGAGCTTGCATTCATGTACGGATGGGATGGATCCGGTTCCGAGGGTGACGACCTGTACTTCAACGCATCGGTTGACGGCAAGGTTTACACCTTTGTTGTAGAGTCCAACCTCTGCGATGAGAACAGCGAAGTATATCAGACAGTCAAGAACCTGAAGGTTGGCGATCAGATCGACATGGAAGGCTTCCTGTACTGGTATGAAGGCGCACAGCCGCATATCATCAGCGTAACCCTTCCCGAGGAGGAAGAGTAATCCGCAGAAAACTTCACCGGGATAGCCTGATGAGGTAAACGGAAAAAAGAACTTCACCGGGGCAGCCTGATGAGGTAAATGAAAGAAAGAACAGGTCCCCGGAGCCTTTGCGGTTCCGGGGATTTTTCTGCAGTCCGGGGACAGAAGAAAGTGAGATCAAAAAGCAGAAGCGCAGCAGGAGCATGAGAGGATATCGTGCTCGAAAGCAGGAAACGCCGAAGCGGGAAACGCCGAAGCGGGAAACGCCGAAGCAGGAAACGCCGAAGCAGGAAACGCCGAAGCAGGAAGCGCCGAAGCAGGAAGCGCCGAAGCAGAAAGCGCCGAAGCAGATAGCAGGAAAGAGGACACTACAAAATGGGAGAAAAAAAGAAGAAAAACGCTGTCGTCACAGACCGGGAATTGAGGAAAGTACAGGATGTGCTCAGGAAACGCGGGGAATTGGTCACGACGGTCGAATCCCTGACGGCCGGCATGATCAGCGCCCGCCTGGCGGATATTCCCGGCAGCTCGGATGTGCTGAAAAGAGCATTTGTTACATACTGTGATGAAGCAAAACATGAGATGGTCGGGGTAAAGAAGAAAACACTGAAAAAATGGACAGCGGTCAGCCGTCAGACAGCAAAGCAGATGGCAAAGGGAGGCGCGAAAAAAGCAGGTGCGGCCGCCTGTGTCAGCGCAACCGGCTACGCCGGCCCGCCCTCAGGACCGGATGACAAAACGGTCGGACTGGTCTTCCTGGGGTGCTGCTATCGGGACCGGATCACCGTGGAAGAGCATCATTATACCGGACAGAGAAATGACATCCGCGCCCAGGCAATGAATGATGCGCTGCGTCTTCTGTATGAGATGGTCATTGGAGAAAAAAACTGAGCATAGGTTCTGATTGCGGAAGGGTGCAACCTGTGCGATAATTTGTCTATACAAAACAGGAACATCATCCGGGAAAGCGTTCTGCCTGCTCCCGGAATCAGATAACAAAACTGCGTTATGGGAGGAGAACATCTATGGCTGGCAGAAAACGTTCGATCATTCTTATTGCGGTGCTGGCGGCATGTGCGGCTATCTTTGCCGGCTTGTTTTTCTACAATCAGTTCGTAGGCATTCCGAAGAAGAGTTATGAGGATGCGGTCTCCTTCTATGAACAGAAGAATTATGAAGCAGCGGAGAAGAAGTTCAAGGAGCTTGGTTCCTACAAGGATTCTGAGGAATATCTGGAAAAGGTCACGACAGAGCGCACCTATGAAAATGCCGTCAAGGCATATGAGGAGGAAGACTACGAGGCTGCCGGGAAGCTCTTTTCTCAGGTCAGCGATTATTCGGACTCCGCGGATTATCTGAAGCAGATTGAGGCCGCAATGACCTATCAGGATGCGAAAGAAGCCTTTGAAAACGAGGACTATGAAACGGCGGAAACCGGCTTCTCGCAGGTACAGGACTATTCCGATTCCGGGGAATACATCAAACAGATCGATCGTGAGCGCATATACCAGGATGCGTATGAACTGTATGAGCAGAAAGAATATACTGCTGCGAGAGGACTGTTTGCCACCATCCCGGGTTACAACGATGTCAATGAGATCGTTGCGAAGATGGACGAAGATCTTGAGTACAATGATTACATTGACAGACTTGCGGAATATGGCTCCGGCGCTGCGGATGCACAGATGCTCAGCGCTGCGCTGATCGAAAACGCAGCACAGATCTGGGAGAATTGCTCCAGCCAGGTAAGCGATGAGGCAACAGATCCCTACACAAAGGATTCTTACGGGGATTTCTACGAGGATCCGAATACCGCGCTGACGGTGTATCAGTGGAGTGATGAATTCAAGCAGATCAAACATGATATCATCAGCGGAAAGGCCATTGTGGACGGGCAGTATGAATCCCTGAAGAATCTTCCCGGAAGCCTGTCGGAATGCGCCGCGAAAGCATTTGTCATGCAGAGCGCTTACAGCGCCCTTGCAGATCTCTCGCTGGATATGAGTGGTGACTTCTCCGTCGTAGAAGAGAAGGCAAAAGAGATGGAAGAAACATTTGATGATGCACTTGACGACTTCAAGCTTTCCATCCCTGAAAAGATTATGCTCGATCCCGCTTCAGCGGCAGAAGCCTTCGCGGAAACAGAAGCAGAGACAGAGCCAGTGATTGCGCAGACAGAGGCGGAGACTTCACCGGTGATTGCACAGACAGAAGCGGAGACTTCACCGGTGATTGCACAGACAGAAGCGGAGACTTTACCGGTGATTGCACAGACAGAAGCGGAGACCGTACCAGTTGTCGTACAGACAGAAGCGGAGACCGCACCAGTTGTCGTACAGACAGAAGCGGAGACCGCGCCTGTTGTCGCGCAGACGGAAGCGGAGACCGCGCCTGTGATTGCACAGACGGAAGCAGAGACCGCGCCTGTTGTCGCACAGACAGAAGCGGAGACTGTACCGGCCCCCGCGCAGACAGAGGCAGAAAGTGAGACATCAATTCTGGAAGCGCTTCTGGCCTTAGCAGAAACAGAAGCAGAGACCGCGCCGGTGATTGCACAGACAGAGGCGGAGACTGCACCGGCCACCGCGCAGACAGAAGCAGAAAGCGAGACATCAGTTCTGGAAGCGCTCCTGTCCTTGGCAGAAACAGAAGCAGAAACTGCACCGGCCGCCGCACAGACAGAAGCAGAAAGCGAGACATCAGTTCTGGAAGCGCTCCTGTCCTTGGCAGAAACAGAAGCAGAGACCGCACCGGCTGTCGCACAGACAGAAGCGGAGACTGCACCGGCTGTCACGCAGACAGAAGCGCAGACCGAGAAATCAGTCCTGGAAACACTTCTTTCCTTAGCAGAAACGGAAGCGGAGACGGAGCTTGCAGCAGACCCTGCACAGACGGAGACGGCAGAAGCATCGGTCTTTGCGGAGACAGAGGCTGAGACACAGATGCCTTCCGCACAGACGCATCTGATCCTGGCAGGAACGGAAACTGGACCTGCCGCAGCAGATACAGAGACGGAGCTGGCCGCAGCGGACACAGAAGCGGAAACAGAAGTCGATGCAGAAACTGAAACGGAGACAGCCGTCAACGTGCTGGATCTGCTCAATGGCAACAGTGTTCCGACCCATAATCCGTTCGCACCGAAAGCGAATTCTCAGTTTGAGGGCATTCCGCTTTTGAACGTGACTCCATTCTAAGGAGAAGCTCGCTTCGATTTGTTGGGCATACATAGGACATGACAGTCTTACTTTGCGGGATCATCTGATGATCCCGTTTTTTCCGCTAAACGATCTAAAAAAAGTATTGCATTCTACTGTCAGCAGGTGTATTATGATTTCGGAACATATGAGTAGATATTCATATGAATGAAAAGTAAAATGTTTGCTGCACCGCAATCGAGGCAGAACAGCGAACTGAAAAAGAGCAGATAACCAAACCGGAAAGGCAAACAAAGAAACCAGTAAAAAGAGAAGAAAGACAAAGAAACCAGTAACAGGAAAAGAAAGGAAGACACCATGAAAAAGAAGTACAAGATGGATGAGATTGATTGCGCGAACTGTGCACTGAAGCTGGAGAACGCGATCAAAGAAGTGCCGGGCGTTTCCAATGTCAAAGTCAATTACATGATGCAGAAGCTGACACTGGAGGCGGAGGATGCTTCCTTTGATGAAGTCGAGAAAAATGTGCTCGCTGTCTGCAAGCGCATGGAACCTGACATGGATGTGACGGCAATCTGAGAAGGGAAATGTGTTGCCGCAGGATCTCACAATGAGGAAAGAAGAGATGTCCATCAAGCTCACAAAAAAACAAAAGAAATGGCTGCTGCGAATCGTGCTTGGCGCGATTGGGTTCGGTATTCTGAGTATTCTTGAACACACGGGTGTGTGCGAGGGAGACAGATGGTGGATCGGGCTGATCGCCGCAATCATTCCCTACCTCATCGTGGGCTGGGACGTAATCCGCAAGTCTTTCCGCAATATCTCTCACGGAGAAGTGTTTGATGAAAATTTCCTCATGATGATCGCGACATTCGGCGCATTTGGAATCGGGGAATATCGGGAAGCCGTGGCAGTTATGCTGCTGTACCAGATCGGCGAACTGTTTCAGAATTACGCGACAGGGAAGAGCCGCGATTCCATCTCCCAGCTGATGGAAATGGCACCGGATACGGCGATTGTCGAGCGGGATGGAGAAACAGAAGAAGTCGATCCGGATGAGGTCGAGGTTGGAGAGATCATCGTTGTACGGCCGGGAGAAAAGATCCCGCTGGACGGCGAGGTGATCGAGGGAGAGTCCATGCTGGATACCTCCGCACTGACCGGTGAATCCGTACCGCGGTCTGCCCGTGTGGGAGATCTGGTGGTTTCGGGATGCGTGAACGGAAAAGGCCTGCTGAAGATCCGCACGACAAAGTGCTACGAGGATTCCACGGTTGCGAAGATTCTGGAGCTTGTGGAAAATGCGACGGACAAGAAGACGCGCGTTGAAAATTTTGTTACTCGGTTTGCACGTGTGTACACGCCCATCGTGACGATCAGCGCACTGGTTCTTGCGATTATCCCGCCGCTGGTTCTTGGCGGAGGATTGGACGTCTGGATCTCATGGATCCGGAGAGCGTGTATCTTCCTGGTCGTATCCTGCCCATGCGCACTGGTAATCTCGGTGCCGCTGGGATTCTTCGGAGGCATCGGTGCCGCGTCCCGGATTGGCGTGCTGGTGAAGGGAAGCAACTACCTGGAAGTATTGTCCTATGTGAAAACGGTCGTCTTTGATAAGACAGGAACACTGACAAAGGGAGAATTCCGTGTTTCCTCCATCGAACCGGCCGGAGCGGCTCAGCCTCTGATCGCATCGACATCCGACGATCCGAAAATAACGCTTCTCGAGATGGCGGCCTATGCGGAGCAGTATTCCACGCATCCGGTTTCCGAAGCGATCCGGGAGGCATATGGGAAGAGCATCGACCTTTCCCGCATCGGCCATACGGAAGAGATCGCCGGACACGGCGTCCTGGCAAGTGTGGATGGTCACCAGATTCTGGCCGGAAATGCAAAGCTGATGCGCAAGTACGGGATTTCATTTTCGGAAGAAGAGCAGGGCGGAACCGTCGTGTATGTAGCGTGCGACGGCACATTTGCGGGAACGATTGTGATCTCCGATACGATGAAAGAAGGCGTGCCGGAAGCGATCCGCGATCTGAAGGCCGCCGGAGTCGCACAGACCGTAATGCTCACCGGTGACAATGAATCCGCTGCCCGGGCGATCGCCGGACAGGCAGGCGTGGACCGCGTATATGCGCAGCTGCTGCCCGGAGGCAAGGTAGAGATCGTCGAAAAACTGATCACGGAACAGAACGGACGGGAATCCCTCGCATTTGTAGGAGACGGGGTAAATGATGCGCCGGTCCTGATGCGCTCGGATGTGGGAATCGCCATGGGACTGATCGGATCAGACGCCGCAATCGAAGCAGCGGACGTCGTATTGATGGATGACGATGTGAGAAAGATTTCCAAAACCGTGACCATCGCCCGCAAGACCATGGGAATCATACACACAAACATCGTCTTCGCGATCGCGGTCAAGATCCTGATTCTGATTCTGAGCGTTTTCGGAATCGCGAACATGTGGATGGCGATCTTCGGTGACGTCGGCGTCCTGGTGCTGTGCATCCTGAACGCAATGCGGCTGCTGACACTCTGACGAGGGGCAGCCGCTATTCTTCTTACAGACGACAATCGAAGCTCTTCTTACCGGCGGTAACCGAAACTCTTCAGACAAGGAGCCACTGCAGCGCTTCTGACAGAAAAGCCCGAGGCCTAAAAGAATAATTATGAGAAAGAGAAATGAGAAGAAGAATAACAGCTGGGAAAATCTACAGGGCTTCCGTTACGCACACCGGGGGCTGTTCCATCAGCCACGCTCAGCCTCGAAGAAGGCAGCGGACAACACTTCGTTCATAAGAAGAAAGCCTTTATGGAAGGAAGAGATCGGTCGGTGGAAAGCGGAAGGGAGAAGGATTATTCCGGAGAACAGCATGAAAGCCTTTCGCCAGGCAGTCCGGCATGGGTTCGGTTCGGAGCTGGATGTCCATCTGACGACGGATGGAAAGCTTGTGGTATTTCATGATGATAATCTTTTGCGGATGGCCGGTATTAACCGTCTTGTAAAAAACATGAGCTGGAAAGAACTATCCGAGATTCAGCTGCTGGATACTCCCACCCGGATTCCACTGCTGGAAGAAGTGCTGGATCTGTACACTTCCGGGAAGGCTATGCACACGAAGAAACATTCAGATACCGATACGGACAAGCGAATCTATCTTCCGCTTATTATTGAACTAAAATCAGAAGGCAATATATCAGAGTTTTGCCACAGGGTAATGGAGACCATCGACAGGTATCCGGCGCTGAATTATTGCATCGAAAGCTTTGATCCCAGAGTGGTCCTCTGGTTTCGCCGCCATCGCCCGGATGTGATCCGCGGACAGCTCACGGAAAACTTTATGAAGAGCCGGGAGGCGGTTCGCCAATGGGGCTATCTGATGACATTTGGAATGTGGAGTGTTGCTACGGATGTCCTTTCCAGACCAGACTTCATCTCATGCAAGTTCAAAGATCGCCGAAATCCATTCATCCGACTCAGCCACCGTATGGGCGTCGGCCAGGTGAACTGGATTATTCGAAACCAGGAAGAATTGAAGGTTGTTGACCGTGAAGGCGGCCTGGGGATCTTTGAAAGGTTTCTTCCTGACCGCTGAAGCGCCGTGAGGCGTGGAGGCCGAGACCAACAAGCCAATATCCACGCCAGCCAGCCCTTTCCCGCCTCGTCATCCCCAAGTAAAAAGACGTACTCTCCCGCCCAAATACGAAAATACGCGAAGAAGTACGAAAATCTACGAAAACCTCGTCAGATTGTTCAATACCAATTCTAATTCAATTCAATACAAGTTTCGGGCGTGGTTGACCGCCGATCTGTGCTGTTTTTGGTCCGCTTTCTGGTTGATCAAGGTCGTTTCCTGCTCAAAACATCCTGCGATACGCTCATGTGACCGAAAAATTTACGGAAATCCCATTCAGAAGGCACTTTACCAAGTCACAGTATTACAGAAAGAGAGTGCTATTTGACGAGTTTCCACTATTCTGTTCCGTGATAATGTATAGATATTTGAATACAGAAAAATCAATGATTTCGCGGGTTTGTCAAATATGCCGAAATTTCTTTTTGTAACAAAATTGCTATTTTTAATAAAGTTGTCTCACTGTATAATGTAATCGTATAAATAGTTAAACTTAGCTGTAGTGTCTTCTCATGCATTTGTGGGGTAGAAAGACATGTACAGAACAAGGTGGTTGTTGAGCAGGTATTATGAAAGCGATTGAGATTGTCATCCGGGTTTGCGCGGGAATCGTTCTGGTGATTTCCATCGCGGCTGTCGCATTGATTGCGATGCTTCGTTCGCAGCGCGATGTCCTGCCGCGAATCGGCGGCTTTTATGTAGAGCTTGCCCAGAATGCGGATATGCTGCCGGCAGCGCCGGAGGGGGCATTGATTCTGCTGAAGGAGAAGAATCCGTATGTGCCCGGCGATATCATTGCTTACCTGGATGACCGGAACGATGCAGCCATCAGTCGTATCCAATCGATTGATGGAAAGACGGAAGATGTGAGCGTCGAGGTTCCCTACGAAGAATTGATGAACGCGCTGGGAACACCCGGGATGTCAACAGAGAGCATCATGAAGGAAGATCCTGATGTGGTGCTGAAGGGGGACAACTCTGACAGGGAAATTGTTGTAGCGGCGGACCGCCTGATGGCCAAAGCGGTTTTTATCTCGGGAATTATGGGATTCCTGTTTTCCATGTACCAGCATACGGTTTGGGCAATTTTGATTATCGCGGCGAGTGCAGTGATCTGCCTGTGGCCGTTCCGATATCTGGAGAATAGGGAACCAAAGTATAAGGAGCAGGACATCGACGGTCCCTGGATTGAATGATGTGGTTAAAAAAGCATTGGTCTACACTGCTTCTTCTCATAATCTTACTGGCAGGAGTCGGGCTTTTGGTGTATCCGACCTTTGCGGATTGGTGGAACAGCTTCCACCAGTCGAGAGCAATCGCGAGTTATGCGGATCAGGTTTCGCAGATTGATGATGCTGATTATGAGCAGATGCTCAAGGACGCCCGCGCATATAATACGAAGCTGCGCAAGAAGGGTGACGCGCGCTTCATCATGACGGATGAGGAGAGGAAAGAATACGAATCCCTTCTCAGCGTTGATGACAGCGGGATCATGGGTTATATCGATATCCCGAAGATCAATGTGTCGCTCCCGATCTATCACGGGACGTCAGAGGCAGTTCTGCAGGTCGCGGTCGGTCACATTGAGGGAAGCTCCCTGCCGGTCGGCGGAAAGGGAACCCATTGTGTGGTCTCCGGCCACAGAGGCCTGCCCAGCGCAAAGATCTTCACCGACATGGACCAGCTCCAGGAGGGAGACATTGCGCAGATCACAGTGCTCGACGAGATCCTGACCTATGAGATTGATCAGATCCGCATTGTGATGCCAAATGAACTTGAGGAGCTTGCGATTGATCCGCGGAAGGATTATCTGACGTTGGTCACCTGTACGCCGTATGGCATCAACTCGCACCGCATGCTGGTGCGCGGCCATCGGATCGACAATCCGGATGCCGGAGAGATCCGCGTCACTTCGGATGCGTCACAGATTGAGCCGCTCCACGTGCTTCCGGTCGTGATCGGAATCATCGCGGCGATCATGCTGATTGTTATGCTGGTAACCTCTCATCGGAGCAATCAGAATATTAAGGCTTACCGCAATCTGACACTTGAGCGCCATGAGAAGGAGAAAGCCTTCAGCATGGAATATTACTACACCAGGCATCCGGACCGCAGGCCGAAGGAAGAGACGCAGCAGAAACAGAGTTCAGCCTCAAAGGAAGCGAAGAACCGAAAAAAGTCAGACAGAGGCAGGGAAAAGAAGCATTCATAGCACAAATAGCACAAGATTGAGGTTAAATAGCATTATTCCGGCACGTTTATACAAGAGATTATTCAAGCAGAAGTTTGCGATTCAGCAAAAATAGAATAGTCTCTGCCAAGAATAGACAAGAAATATCAAGAATAGCAGGGTATCTTATTATTAGGGAGAAGTTCTGTCAGTCAATTCTGTCAGTAAAGGGAACAGTTATGAAGAGAGATAGGATCCGGAATATCAATAAATGCTTTCTGGCGGCAATCACCGCTATGATGCTTGCGCTTGTGTGCGCGGGGAGCATTTTCGCTTTCCCGACAAAAGGCGTCGATGACAGTGCAGCGGTTACCCTGACGCTCACTGCGAATTCAAACGGAAAGGCGATCAGCGGACTGAAGCTGACGCTCTATAAAGCCGCAGACATGGAGGTCGAATCAAATGGCCATGTCACGTTTACGCTGACGCCGGAGTTTCAGGAATATGATGAGGATGGCCCCAAGAAGATCGACGGCGGCCTGGATCCAAATGCCTTTGATTCGAGCAACTGGGCGGCAGCGGCAAAAAGCCTGGAATCGCAGGTGATCAGTGACGCTGCGAATCCGAATGGGAAAAAGTTTGAGGGAGGCAGCCAGACAACGGGCGCGGATGGAAAGGCTACCTTCACCGGACTGTCCCAGGGACTCTACCTGCTGACCGGTTCCTACATGGGAAGTGAATATGCTACTGTTGAAGTACCGCCGGCATTTCTTACACTCCCTCAGTGGTCAAACGAGTCTGAAGAATGGATCTATGAGGCTTCGGCATCCGCCAAGCCCACAGCAACTCCGAAGAGTGAGACCTCGAAAAAGATCAGCATCACGGTACAGAAGATCTGGGCGAATGATGACAGTGCCACTTCAACCAGGCCGGTTTCCGTCAACGTAGAATTGCTTGATGCAAATGGGAACACCGTGGGGGATCCGCAGACGCTCAGCGCATCGAATGGATGGAAGTTCACCTGGACAGGACTGAATGAGGACAAGTGGTCCGTGAAGGAGTCGATCGTTCCGACCGGTTATGCGGTTTCCTACGAAGAGCAGACAACGACGCAGGGAAAGACCATCACCGTCAGGAACACAAAGGACGGCGGAGGTGTCCTGGGAGAGTCCCGTGAGAATACACCGACCTCATCATCGGGCGTAAAGGGAAGCAGCAGACAGGGAGATACCGGAGCGGTTGCCTCTGCGAACAGACTTCCGCAGACAGGACAGCTGTGGTGGCCGGTCTGGGTGCTGTCAGCACTGGCAGCGGTGTTTGTGATGATCGGACTGATCCTTCGACTGAGCGGAAAGAAAGATCTGAAAGATAGATAATGATCTGAAAGACAGATAGCGTATGGATGAATATTATGCCAGGGATGAGGCCGACCTGAGCCAGGAAGACCTGGAGCTGAGAGGCAGACGAAAGAGACGGATCGGAACGGTGCTTCTGGTCTTGGGTTTTCTTGCGGCTGCAGCAGCGCTCATCCTGACGGCCAGCAATCACCGGGATGATATCGAAGCCGGAAAGTCTGCGCTGGCAGATCTTCACAAGATGGAAGAGATGCTTGGAATTGACGCAGACGGAGACGGACTGATCGGTTCGACGCCGATCGGGGATTATTACAAGGCGCATGGCATGGATGCTTCAGAAAGAAGCAGTGTAAGGCAGGAAGACGTAAAGAACGCGCCGGTCTATGAGCTTCACCCGGATATGACGATGCCGACAGTCGATGCGGATGGCCACACCTATGTGGGCTTCCTGGAGATCCCGGCAATCAAGCGGATTCTTCCGGTGATGGATGCCTGGAGCTATCCCAATCTGAAGATCGCGCCGTGCCGATTCGTCGGAACCGTGTACGCACATGACATGATCGTCTGTGCACATAACTATGACCGACACTTCGGACTGATCAAGACACTGGAAGAAGGAGACAAGGTTTTCTTTACGGACGTATATGGGGACCGGTTCTCCTATGAAGTATCCGAAGTGACGATTCTTCAGCCCACGGATGTGGATGAGATGAAGGATCCGGATGACTGGGATCTGACCCTGTTCACCTGTACGATCGGCGGTGCAACGAGAGTCACGGTCCGATGCGTAATGACCGGCTCAGAGGCGGCGGAGTGGACCTCCGCGGCGAAAGAAGACCTTTCAGAGAAGATCGGGGAGATTCAGAAGCAGAGTGAAATGAAGTCATCCTGAATGAGCCAAAGAGGCAGCGGGTATGAAAGACAAAGATTTAAGACACCTGAAGCGTGTGGAACTGTTGGATATGCTGATTGAGCAGGGCAGACTCGTAGATGCACAGGCGGAAGAGATTACAAAACTGAAGGAAGAATGTGAGGAACTGAAGAAGCAGCTGGAGGATCGCAGAGTATCTCTGGAAGAATCCGGATCCATCGCGGAGGCTTCCCTGAAGATCGCGAAGGTCTTCCGGGCGGCGGAGGATGCGGCAAAGATCTACCTGGAGAACCTCCGGGAGAAGAGCGGCTCAGAGATTCCTGCGGAACAGGCCCTCGAGAACGCCATGAAGGAGACACCATGAGCGGGAAGAAGAGGAGATGGACCGAGCTTCCGAGCGTGGAAGAGCTCATGCGGGAAAGAACGCATGAACGCTACCGGATCCGTTACAGAAGGGCGCTGAGAAGCACGCTTACCACCATCATCACGGTGGCCGCGGCAGCCATCCTCATCTCCTACCTGCTGGTGCCGGTGCTGAGGATCTACGGACACTCCATGACACCGACCATGCACGACGGAAACATCGTGTTGGCGCTGAGGTCCTCAACCTTCACGAAGGGTGACGTCGTTGCGTTCTACTATAACAACAAGATCCTGGTAAAGCGTGTGATCGCCGGCCCGGGAGAATGGGTAGACATCGACAAGGACGGACAGGTGTACGTCAACGAGGAGCCGATCGACGAACCTTATATCGATGCTCCTGCATACGGCGAGTGCAACATTGAACTCCCGTACCAGGTGCCGGAGAACCGGTGGTTCGTGATGGGAGATAAAAGAAGCGTATCGATCGATTCGCGAAATACATCCGTCGGATGTGTGAGCGATGAGCAGATTGTAGGAAGGATCTTCGCAAGGATCTGGCCGCTCAATGAGTTCGGTATTATTCACCGGGGCGGAACTCCCTCCCCCATCGCATCTTTGATGACAGAAGCAGAGTAAGCGGAGAAAGCGTAGTTTTCGCCGGAACGTCTCAGTATATTCGGCGAAGAGCGAGAAACAGACGATAAGAGCTTTATGAATTGGTAACTGCCTGATTCTTCCTGGCCGATGGCCGGAAGCATCGGAAACACTGGGAAACGAACACTGGAGGTTTCAAGTGGGTAAAAACAAACGATATTTGGATGATTATACAGGCGATGTGAAGTCGATCCGGAAAAGCCATAAGAAATTCCGGCTCCTGATCGGTGCACTGTGCGTGACTGGCGTCGTCGCAGCCGGCAGCGCCACGTACGTTCTGATGAATCCGGCTCAGACGATGACGAAGGAAGGCATCGATGAGATGGATCCCAATGAGGACTTCATCGTAGCGGAAACGGATCTGCTCTTGGAAGATGCATTTTACGAGGAGGATCTCAGAGAGGAAGAGGAGAACCTTGACGCGGTTCCGCTGATTGAAGAGGCGGACGAGGACGGGAAGGCTCCTGCTGATGCGATGCCGGTCGAGGATCAGACAGATGCTTCACAGGAAGCGGCTCTTCCCGGCGGCGCTGCTCCTGAGACAGGCGCTCTGGTCGCAGACTTGGAGGAGACCGAGTCAGAGATTCTGGAGACGGAGCTGGCAGAGGCCGATGGGACAGCGGCTGAGGAGAGCGAAGCGGCTGCTGAGACTGCAGCTCCTGAGGAGGAAGCGGCAGAGATCATCGGAACGTCTGAGACAGAAGTGGGAGAGACCATCACAGAGGTCATTCCGGAATCTGAGAGCACGGTTGTGGAAGAGGTCCAGACCGAAGCGCCGGCAGAGGAAGCAGTTCAGACAGAGCTGACTGTGGAAGAAACGGAAGCAGCAGATGCGGAGCCGGAAGCTGTAGTCGAAGAGACCGAGGAGATCGTTGGCGAAGCCGAGCTCCCGGAAACAGAAGAGCTTGTTGGCGAGGCCGGGACTCCGGAAACGGAGGAGACTGCCGGGGAAGCCGAGTCGGAGGAAGCTGAGTCCGAGACACAGGCATCCGAGATTCGTGAAAAGTCCAAAGATGAGGTCTACGTTGAGACAGAAGGCGAGCTTCTGGATGAGAAATGGATCGACTCCGTTGGACTTGAGGTCAGGACTGAAAAAGGCTGGAGTGCAGCAGAGACAGATAGCGGAGAAGCGATCGAGGTCGACGCGGATCAGACACTGAGATTCCGGGTTACCTACACGGTACAGCCGGGCACCCTCAGCTCCGACATGCGGACCCTGATCTATCAGATCCCGAAGGAGATCAAGAAGGTTGACGAATCCTACGGCGAGATCGTGGATGCGCAGGATCAGATCCTCGCAAACTACGCGATCGAAGAGTCGGGACTCATCCGTGTCACCTTCACGGAAGACATCGCCGCACTGAACGAAGCCGGAACCAAGGTCACCTGCAAGATCGAATTCCGGACCGAGGCATCGAACCTGGCGCAGTAAGCATCAATCATAGAGCCGGAACCGGCATAACCAGGAAAGACACATATGCAGGCTGTGCCGGAACCGGTAACGAAGCGAAACAAAACACGGTATCACAAGCCATCTGCAGGGGAAGGCTTTGATATAGAGCAGCTATCAAATACTTCACGACTATGGAAAAGGAGAGACAAATGGGAAAAACGATTAAAAGATTTTTGGCTTTGGCCATTGCCATGGCAATGGTACTCGCTATGGGCACAGTGACTGCATTTGCAGCAAACGCTGACAAGGATTCTGGAAAAGGTGGCAAGGGATCGCTCACTATTACAGAGGCACATAAAGATCAGACTTATGATCTGTATCGTGTATTTGAAGCGGTTGTTAATGAAACCGATAATACGAAAGTTTCCTATAAGCCGCTTTCGGGAAAAACAATCCCAACCAATGATTATTTCAAAGTAGAAAATGGATATATCATTGTTCAGGATGCCGCGAAAGACGCAACAGATGTTACGGCTCTTTCAGCAGGTGCTGTTGCATGGCTGACAGCAAACTACGCAACAATTGGTGAAAAGGTTACTGATGTCACTCCCACAGAGGAAGACAATCAGAAGGTCACAAATCTTCCCTATGGTTATTACTACGTAACAACCACAACTGGTACAGCTATTTCTGTTGATACCACAAACAAAGATGCAACTGTTGTAGATAAGAACCCGGGTACATCTATTGACAAGACTATCACTGGTGTTGCGGATGGTTCTGTAACTGCTGATAAGAATAAAGCCCTTGCTCAGGTTGGCACAACTGTTAATTATGAAGTACGCATCCCGATTGCGAACAACGCTAAGACCTACAAGTTCACCGACGTTATGACCGATGGTCTTACATACAAAGCTGGTAGCATGAAAGTTTATGTTGTCGAAAAGGATGCAGCTGTAGCTGAGAATGCAACAGGTAACCTTGATGCCGGAACAGATGCAGCAACCAAATATGGTACACTTACTGAGGCTGCTGGTGCAACTGGAGAGAATGCGGATGTAACTATCGCTTTCAATGATGCAATGCTTGCAGCCAATAACGGTAAAGACATTGTTCTTCATTATCAGGCAACTGTTAACGGAAATGCAGTAGTTGCTTCTGGTTCCAACTCGAATACTGCTACTATTCATTGGGGACATGAAACGGATACTCTGGAAGATGACGATGACGCTGAAGTGTATTCTGCAAAAGTTAAAGTAAAGAAAATTGATGGAAACAATGCTGCTCTGGAAGGCGCTGGATTCAAACTTAAGAATAGTGAAGGCAAGTGGTACAAAAATACTGCTGGTATTGTTTCTTGGGAAACTGCAGAAGCGGATGGTACAGAAATCTTCCCGGTTAAGGGAACTCAGGCTAATCCGGATTATGATGCTGATGCTGCGGCAGCTGATCCTGATTATGATGTTCCAGAAACAATTGAGGGAACAGATGCAGTTGCTTCCTTTGACGGTCTGAAGGATGGGACTTATACATTAGTTGAGACCACAGTACCGGATGGCTATAACAAGGCTGCTGATACTAATGTTACAATTAAGCCCGCTAGCACAAATAACCTGATAGCTGAACTGACAGTAGAATCTACAGTGACAAATAATCAGGGAACAGAGCTTCCGAGCACTGGTGGCATGGGTACCACGATCTTCTACGTAGTCGGTGCTCTGCTTGTCTTGGCTGCGGCGATCATCCTGATCTCCAGAAGAAGAGCTCAGCGGTAATCCGATAATCACACAGATTACATGATTTGACTTAGTTGTAAAACTTAGAAGACAGTCTGCAGGCTGTCCGAGGATAGCCTGCAGAAATGGATCATGAGTGGAGAATGCAACTGGGTAAGGCACAGTTAAGAGATTCAATCGAACGAACCATAGAGAAGACTGAAACTGCTGCTCAGTATCACGCGTGCCCAGATCCCCTGATGGACGCGCACCCATAAAGCAGATAGACGTACTTGCTTTTGGTTGAGCGAATATAGAATTATTACAACAAAATAAAATGCATTTTATCTTGTAAGAGAATTTTATTGAAGCGAGCCCCTGCATCTGATCAATGCAAAGGGGGCCCGCCCCAATGAGAAAATGCAGGTTTCCCGGGCGCAGGATCTGCGGCCGGAGTGAGGAAGAAGCATGAAAAAATCCGATTCATACGACACCATCTGAGGTGCCTGCGCCGGGAAATGAGCAGGCGGACAGATCCTTCAGCTGGTGTGGCATGCACCGGATTCAAGAGAAACAGGGAAAAAGCAGATTGCTTTGTGATCGGGAGTCGACCTATGAAGATAAGAACAAGGAAGCAGAATCATATGGAGCGCAGAATACCGCGCAGACGAGGACTGGGAAAACTGTTTTCAGGTTTCCTTACGGCAGTGATCGCTGTCACAATGCTGGGCACCTCTGCCGCATCGCTGATGGCAGGGGAACTCTCTACGGAGTATTCGCTTGCGGGCGCCGGAAGCGGACAGGACATCACGGTTCATTTCGGAACTGACGGAGAGCAGGATATCCATTTCCATGTCAATCCGCCGGCCGAGGTATCGGAGGAAGAAGAGACCGAATTCAAGGTCATCCGGACCAAGCGCTTCTCCATCAAGCCCATGAGCGTG
>CADBZI010000006.1 GCA_902799015.1 uncultured Lachnospiraceae bacterium
GACCGCTGGAAAAGTCCGCTCCTACCTGATCAACCCCCACTCCGCGAACTTTTCGAATCCGCCGATTTCTTTTATATACCTGCGTGCTGTATCCACAATAGACCTGTATGAAAAAGTAAAACGGAATTTCCCCGAAGCCAAAGCCGTATCATTTTTGATACAGCTTAAGCTTACAGAGGCGTTTGTGAAAATCGCCCGGGAATACGGCATGGTCGTCAAGCCCTGTGGAGAAAGCCAAGAACTTGCCACTGTCGGTGCCGACTGCTCCGGCTGTATGTCGAAGAAGGTTTTGGAAAGCGCTGTCGGCCAGAATATGCTTTTCCCAGCTATTCCGAACAACCGCAAGGAATGTGCCTGCTATATCACCGGGGACATCGGCGCGTATAACTCCTGCGGCCACTTCTGCCGCTACTGTTATGCGAATGCGGACAGGAACGCTGTAATCCGTTCCATGAAGAATCATGATCCGAAATCGCCCCTCCTCATCGGGCACATTCAGCCTGGTGACAAAGTGTCGTCACCAAAGCAGGCCTCATGGATTGACCTGCAATTACGGCTGGATCTGTAATCATTTCTCCAGTTATCCCTTCCCTGACAAGGCGTATCAAATCTGATACACCTTGCCAGGCTCTTTTTTCTTCAGGAAAGCAGCCACGCCTTCGCCAGCAAATTCAGATAAGCGACTTGCACGGTGATCCACTCCCCAATTATGGGAAGCAGGCAGAGTCCCGCTCCGGTTTCGATCATCCGCAACATCATCTGCACAGGCTCATGCCCCATCAAATAACTCAGGATACCGGTTATGATAAAGACGCCACCGGCCAGTGAAAATATGACCGATACCACACTGACTGCCGCTGTACAGATCCATTGGATTACAGTCAAAAGCAGGATCACAGGCAGTAGGAATAGTTTTAACAGGGCTTTTCCGACAAATAATGCTGCTCTCATTGCAGTTCCTCCCTCAAACTTTTTCGTTTATTCTGCCACACCGCCGCGCGTTCTTTGCGTCACAGAGGTCTCCTCAATCACCTGGTCTCAATACACCTGATTACATCAGACATGCATGTGACATCCGGATGGGCAATGAACAGCTGCTCTATTTTCCCCCGCTGCTCTCTGGCACATGTGAACTCCATAGGCTCAATATTGTCCCCGGAAAACCGCACATGAAACTGTGTCAGGTCATTTTCATCCTGAAAGAATTCGGCGCGGTTATAATCTTCGATTATCCTGTATTTATCCGGCAGACCGGTCAGTCGACCCCGCCAGGTATATTCCGTAGACTGATATCCTCTTTGTACCGGTTCCGCAAGTTCCGGGATCCGCCATTGGCTTCCTACCTTCACCGCACTCCGGATCTTTCCACGCCGGATTCGTGTCACCGCTGTCACGTGTTCCACCTTGTGAAGGGCCGCATATTCTTCCACCGTCAGCAACTTTGTCTTCAGGCAGGCCAGCTCATAGCTCTCATCCTTTGTGAAAAAGACAGCTTCCTTCATGAGGCGGCAGGTTGCTTCCCTGTAGTGGTTGAGATAGAGATATATTCCTCCGCCTCGAAGGACAATGGAATAACCCCAATACCCGGGAGGACAATCAAAGAGAATATGTTTCTGCAGCATCTGCCGAAATTCTCTGACCAACCTTACAACCCGGTCACAGTAAGCCCGGCTGTATGATTCACTCCCATTCGCCCATTCTTCTTCCAGACAGTCCAGTGCCTGGAATACCTCCTTTGCTGTTATGATATACTCCTCTGAGAACATTTGTCCCAGATCCAGCGTCTTTGCATTTACCATCGGTTTAATCCTCCTCTCGCCAGGTGCCATACAGATCGTGATTTACCTCCGCCGAATAATAATGCCCGATTGTCGATGGCGCATTATACAGGGCAGCCAGCAGGTAATGTTTGATGTTCCTCACCTTCGTCGTATTTTTCTTCATGCAATCAAACACATACTGCACATGCATCATACCCAGCTTAAGAAACCTGCTTTTGACAATCTCAAGCGGAACAGGCTCCCCTCCAACAACCACCCGTTTTCGTTTGGAACAGATCGTGTCCACCATTAATGCAACCAGCCCATCCACATCCTCCTTCTGGTAAGTCTGACAGAGAATGTCATATTCAATATTCTCCTTGACCAGATCCTGGTACGCGTAATAAATCTCGATCTCATCCTCATCGGATCGTTCGTCCATGCCGCTCCTGTCCATGGCAGATTGATCGGATTGAGTATCACTCCATTCAGTCTGATTTGTATCAGTCTCCTTTACATCAGTCTTGTTTATATCAGTATTATTACGGTCTGTTTCACAGACTTCTTGAAGTCCATTTTCTGGACTTTCAGAGGTCTGATTTTCAGACTTCCTGAAGTCTGCTTTCTGGACTTCTTGAAGTCTATTTTCTGGACTTCCTGAAGTCTGCTTTTTAGACTTCAGTGAAGAATCGGGGGTTCCCGCGGCGTCTGACTCCTCCCGAAGCATAAAATTCTTCACATAAATGATGTTGGCCTTACCGAGCCCCAGCCTCTTTTTCTCAATCAGACCGATCCCTTTATTTGTATCCAGCTCCGCCAGCAGATTAACTGCCGTCTGCTTACAGCAGCCCATCAGCTCCCTGGCATCATCTATTGTGAAAATGATATACACACGATCCTGCTCATCAAACCATTTATTCTTGACAGACAATGCCATCCGGTCCAGCATCAGCCCATAGAGCACCTTTGCCTCACAGGACAGCTTTTTAAAAAATGGATCCGTGAACAGGATCTTCGGAATCCGATAGAAGCTGTAGGCTTCCGCTTGCATTCCGTAATAATAATCAAATGTTGCCATGCGACTCACGAGATCACCCCCTTCCCTTTATGATTCTCTTATCACCGTCATTTATCCCTGCTCGCTCTTCCATCGTTCGAGGAGCTCATATATAATTTCCTCAATTTGTTCTCCGTCATATTCCGGAGGAAAGATCCGGTCGATCCGCTTTGATTTCAGGCTCACTTTCCTCCGATAGCCATTCCCCAAAATCAGAGTCTCTGCTCTGTCCAGCGTCAGAACATGGTCTTCCTGATGCTCTTTTAGCTGCTGTGCAGTTCTTCCAGATGGCAGCTTTCTATATTGCTGGAAGATTTTTAATATCCATCCCTGTTCCTGTTCGTTTAAAAAACTGAGCCAGTAGCCTGCCTGTATTGTCATTTTGCCGTTGTCAATCAGATTCAACAGATCCTCTTGCAGATAACTCAGGCGGATATATCTATATACCTTTCTGGTATTATCCCCATACTTTTTTCCAATTGCGTCTGACGTTAAATTGCCTTTTTTTCCCTGATGTTTCATCGTTTCCATCTGAAGCCGGTAAGCCCTTGCTTTTTCACTGGGTAAAATATTAGTTCGCTGGATATTGCTGTAGATCATAATATCTACTGCCTCTTCATCAGGCATTTCACGAATCAAGACCGGAACCTTAAATAATCCTGCGATTTCCGCCGCGTGCTTCCTTCTATGGCCTGAGATTATCTCATAACCACCGCCTTCCTTTGACCTGACTATCAACGGAACCAAGATGCCTTTATCCCGAATACTCTGAATCAGTTCCGCCATATCTTCATCATCAGTGACGTGAAAAGGATGATTTTCAAATTCATACAGATCTTTGATCATCACTTCAACCGCATCTGTCTGTAACGGGGCGTCCCCGAAAAGATCATCATACGAATTCAGCTTGATTTCAGGCTTACTCCGTTTCGTCGTTTTACCTGCCATCTACTGCTACCTCCCCAGCCAGACTCTTATATGCCTCCGCCACTTTCCCGCGTGGATCATAAGAAAAAATACTGCAGCCGGATGCACTCGCTTCCGAGGCCCGCACCGAAAACGGGATCTGTGTCTGGAAGATCCGGATATGGTTTCCGTACGTCTCATAGATCAGGGAAATGATTTCTTTTGCATAATTCGTCCTGGCATCTACCATGGACAGCAGGATTCCCTCCAGTTTCAGATTCCGGTTAATCTGCCTTCTGACCTTGCTCACCGTCAGAAGAAACTGCTCCAGCCCCTTAGCCGGAAGATAGGCAGCCTGCACCGGAGTTATGATTTCGTCCGCCGCGGCAAGCGCATTGATTGTCAGCATACCGAGAGAAGGCATGCAGTCTATGATGGTGTAGCTGTATTTCTTTCGTAATTCCTGGATTGCCATTTTTAGAAACAGCTCCCGGCTCATCAGGTTCACCATGGAGACCTCTAACCCGGCCAACTCAATATTTCCTGGAATCAGATCCAGTCCTTCCCTGTGATGTAAGATAGCCGCCGTGAAAGTTTGTGACAAATTGTCACAAAGTCCAGGATCTTCTACATCCCTTTCACAGATCACGGCTCCTTTACCCTTGTTTTGATATTCACCATAGTCACATGAATCACTTCGTGACAAATTGTCACAAAGTTGGATTTCTGACTTCAGCACTTCCGCGATAGTACATTCCATCTCATCCGGATTCCGATAACCGAGGCTCTGTGTCAAATTTCCCTGCGGATCCAGGTCGATCAGACAAACTTTATTCCCGGCCTGTGCCAGTGCTGTCCCCAGATTTACACAAGTGGTTGTTTTGCCTACCCCGCCTTTTTGATTTCCTACGCAAATCACCTTGCCCATTTTTCAGCTCCTTTTCGGAAATATGTACTTTATGTACGAGTTTCTAATTGGCAATAACAAAAACAAAAAAAGAGAGATATTTTCCGTGTTATTGGAAAATATCTCTCTGCAGATTGTGTTCTTCCTACAACCTTTATCTCGACTTCCGTACAAATTAGTCCATACTAGGGCACATTTTTTATGTACTAAATATGTACTAACGGGGACTGAGTCTATCAGAACCGCAATATATAGCGGTTATATGCCTCTTTTAGGCACTATATCTTGTGGTCATTCCTTGATGGACTTCATTGTCGGAAATGCAATGACATCGCGTATGGCGGGACTGTCTGTGAGCAGCATCACGAGACGGTCAATGCCGTATCCGATTCCGCCTGTCGGGGGCATGCCGATCTCCATGGCGTGGAGGAAGTCCTCGTCGGTGTGGTTTGCTTCCTCGTCTCCGGCTTCCGCGAGCGCATCCTGTGCCTTGAACCGCTCTCTCTGGTCAATCGGGTCATTCAGCTCGGAGTATGCGTTGCACATCTCGCGTCCGTAGATATACAGCTCAAAGCGCTCCACAAGGGAGGGATCGTCCGGCTTTCTCTTCGTCAGCGGGCTGATCTCCACCGGATGATCGATGATGAACGTCGGCTGGATCATCTTGTCTTCACAGAATTCGTCGAAGAACAGGTTGATGATGTCGCCTCTCTTGTGATGTTCCTCGTACTCCACGTGCTTTTCTTTGGCGATTGCCTTCGCCTCTTCGTCCGTATGAATCTCGTTGAAGTCCACACCGGCATATTCCTTCACGGCATCGATCATGCTCAGGCGTTTGAACGGCTTCTCCATGTCGATCTCGGTCCCCTGATAGGTGATCTTCGCGCTTCCGCAGACCTTGTTTGCCAGATGGCGGAACATGGACTCTGTCAGCTCCATCATTCCGTTGTAATCGGTGTATGCCTGATACAGCTCCATCAGCGTGAATTCAGGGTTGTGACGTGTGTCTACGCCTTCATTCCGGAACACGCGGCCGATCTCATAGACGCGCTCCATGCCGCCGATGATCAGGCGCTTCAGGTACAGTTCCAGGCTGATCCTAAGCTTCACGTCCTCATCCAGCGCATTGTAATGCGTTTCAAACGGCCTTGCGGCAGCGCCGCCGGCATTCGGCACCAGCATCGGTGTCTCAACCTCCATGAAGTCCCTCTCATCCAGGAACTTGCGGATCTCGCTGATGATCTGCGAGCGCTTCATAAAGGTATCACGCACCTCCGCGTTCATGATCAGGTCCAGATATCTCTGGCGATAACGGATGTCCGTATCCTGCAGACCATGGAACTTCTCCGGAAGCGGAATCAGGTTCTTGGACAGAAGGGTGAGCTGTGTGGCATGGACTGAGATCTCTCCCATCTTTGTGCGGAAGACAAATCCTTTCACGCCGACAATGTCGCCGATGTCCATCTTCTTGAAGGCCTTATAGGGGTCCTCCCCGAGGCTGTCGCGCGCAACGTAGACCTGAATATTCCCATAGCGGTCCTGAATGTTGCAGAAGGAGGCCTTGCCCATGACGCGCTTGCTCATCATACGGCCGGCGATGGAGACATCCTTCCCCTCCATCTCCTCAAAGTGTTCTTTGATCTGCGGCGCATGATGCGTCTGGTCGTAGGTCGTGATCACGAACGGGTCATTTCCCTCCGCCTGCAGGTTTGCGAGCTTCTCCCTGCGCACCTTCAGCAGCTGGTTCATGTCCTGCTGCGGCTTCTGCTTCTTCTGCTGTCCCTGATTCTGGTTGTTCTGATCTGCCATTTGTTCCCTTTCTTAAAATGCACCCGGCTATAACACCGGATGCACATGCTTGCTGTTCCCTTTTCAGGCGACGGAATGCTCCACTTTGATGATCCTGTAGCTGATCTCGCCTACCGGCGTATCAACCTGGACGGTCTCACCCTCATGCCGATGCATCAGAGCCATTCCGACCGGCGATTCGTTGGAGATACGTCCCTTGAGGCTGTTCGCCTCGGATGCGCCCACGATATCGATGTCCATGTCGTCTTCCGTTCCGATCTCGCGGATCGTAACACGGCTGCCGATGTTGATCGATCCGTCATCCGGATGCTCTTCCATTACTTCCGCGTTTTTCAGAATCTCTTCAATTTCAACGATACGTGCTTCGATATCTCTCTGCTCGTCCAGGGCCGCATCATATTCCGCATTCTCGCTCAGGTCTCCCTGTGCCCTTGCTTCCTTAATCTTTTCCGCAATCTCTTTTCTTGCATTGACCTTCAGATCTTCCAGTTCACTCTGAAGTTTTTCGTATCCTGACTGGGTCAGGAGTCTCTTCCCGTCTTCCATAAGAAAACCCCTCCGAATATGGCATTTTGTGCTTCAGCACTAAAGCTGAATTATAAGTTATGCCTCCAGTAAAGTCAATAAAGTTCTCAGTTCTTCCATCGTTTCCAGGCCGTTGGAAAGGCCGCGCAGACGGGAGGAATGCGGATATCCCGCCGTGTACCACGCGACGTGCTTGCGCATCTTCCGGATGCCTGCATATTCTCCGTCCATCTCCACCATCTTCTGTGCGTGGCGCAGAATGGTTTCCTTCAGCTCCGCAAGAGAGGGCTTCCCTCCTTTGCCCAGTATCTGACGAAAGATCCACGGATTCCCCCTTGCGGCGCGCCCGATCATGACAGCGTCGCACCCGGTCTGTTCCTGCATCGCGCGGGCGCTCTCAGGGCCGGTCACATCCCCGTTGCCGATCACAGGGATCCGGACCGCCTCCTTCACCTGGCGGATGATGTCCCAGTCAGCCTTTCCCGAATAAAACTGTTCTCTGGTGCGGCCGTGCACCGCGATGGCTGCCGCTCCCGCATCCTCGAGCCGCTTCGCCAGCTCCACCGCATTTTTCTCATTTTCATGGAAGCCGGAGCGGATCTTTACCGTCATCGGCTTATGAATCTTCCTGACACAGGAGCGCACAATCTCTGCCGCCTTTTTCGGATCACGCATCAGCGCGCTGCCTTCTCCGTTTTTCACCACCTTCAGAACCGGGCAGCCCATATTGAAGTCAAGGATATCAAATTGACGCTCTTCGATCTGAAGCGCGATCTCTGACACAATCTCCGGATCAGAGCCAAACAGCTGCAGACTGACCGGTGCGTCTCCTTCGGCGGTGCGCATCAATTCGTCCGTGTGTTTATTTTTATATAAAATGGCTTTGGCGGAGACCATTTCCATGACGGCAAGGCCCGCCCCCTGCTCGCGGCACAGCATACGAAATGGCAGGTCGCTTACTCCTGCCATCGGTGCCAGTATCAGATTGTTCGGTAATTCGACCGTGCCGATCTTCACATTCATCTTCCCTACTCCAGCTGCCATGGTTCCAGATCCAGACTCTCGTGCAGAAACACTGCACGGTAATACAGCTCCAGTCCGTTCAGCATGTCTCTGCGCTGTCTCTGGATCTCCTTCACCTCAAGTGCCGCGCCGATCTCATCATACTGATAATCGGAGTCCTTCGCCTGGGTGCGGATCTGCAGATGCCCTTCCTGATCAAACACGAACAGGATGATCCCTCCGATGTCTTCGGTAAACAGCACGCAGATGATATGCAGCTGGTCCTTGATGTCACCCGGAATCCGGCTGAAGATACCGTTAAAATAATATTTCTGTTCGTAGGCGCTGGCCGCACACAGTACGACCTCGCCTTCCTTTTTCTGTTCCAAAATGATTCCCAACTCCCTCTTCAACGTGATTGGATGGTTCCAGTCTGCAGCGCCGCTGCCATCCCGCGGGTTCTATACATACCCGTAGATCCCGCGCACGGAGACCTCTCCGGAGCTCACCCTGCTGAGACTGCCCTCTTCCGTTTCAACCAGCAGAACGCCATGTTCATCGATGCCGCGCGCGATGCCGGTGTACTCTCCCTTGGGATCGAGGACGCGGACCGGACGGTCCTGATTCACGCAGACCCGGTTGTAGGCCTCCATCATATCCTTCAGGCTGCCGGTTTCTTCGAATCGCTCATACAGGTCTTCGAATTCCTGCATGAGCACGGCGAGCAGCTGAGCCCGGTTGACGCTTCTGCCAAGTACAAGCTCCAGGCTTGTGGCAGTCTGCATAAGCTCCTGCGGAATCTGCGTCATATTTGCGTTGATGCCGACGCCGATCACAATGTAGTGCACCTCATTGATCTCCGCGCTCATCTCCGTAAGGATTCCGCATATCTTCTTTCCGTCCAGGACCACATCATTGGGCCACTTGATGCCTGCATCCACGTCATAGAGCGCGTGAACCGTATTTGCCACGGCGAGCCCCATGACCAGTGTGACCATGGAGACCTTATCCGGCGGAAGCTTCGGGCGAAGGATCAGCGTAAAGGACGCCGCTTCCCCGGGGCGTGTGACCCAGTGGCGGCCGCTTCTTCCCTTTCCGGCAGTCTGCTCGTCCGCAATGATCAGGGTTCCGTCTGCCGCGCCTTCCTCCGCGATCTTTTTGGCAAACTGATTCGTGGAGTCGATCGTACTGAAGTAGCGGATCTCCCTGCCCATCCGATGTGTTGTCAGGCGGCTGCCGACCTCTCTGGCAGCGATCGTATCAGGGACACCGGAAAGACGATACCCCTTCCGGTTCAAAGCCTCGATCTGATAGCCTTCCTCCTGCAGGGCACGGATGTGCTTCCACACAGCGGTGCGGGTGATCCCAAGGGTATCACTCAGCTCCTGCCCGGAGACGGAAGCGCCGTTTTTTTCCCGCAGTGTCCGGAGAATCTCATATTTTGTATCCATTGTCTGTCTGCCTCCCCGCCGGTCCTCTTTTAAGGAATCAGCCAGTGGGAGAGGATTCCTCCTGTTGTATTTCCCAATATACAGAGTCCCATAAACGGCAGGATCCGGGTGATGCCGGAGTGGCTTGCGGCAAAATAGAAGCCGTCCGCAATGCAGTGCTCCGAACCGGTCAGTATGAATCCGGCTACGGCAAATACAATGAGCAGCGCGCCCAGCATCGAGCCGGTATATTTCTTCCACGTATGCACCGCGAGATAGATGAACACGTCGCAGAATATGGAGGAAATGAAGATCTGAAGCGGTGTCTTGGACAGCTTGTTCTCCGCAAGCGTGCTCAGATATTCGATCGTCTCGGGATTGCTGATGGTGAGCCTGGCCGCGAAGCCGATCCCCGCGGCAGCAATAAGATTCCCGATGAGAACCATCAGATACCATGCGACCTTGGGCAGGATGTCCTGGGGTATGGCACCGCCGCGATCAAAGAAATAGCAGATCTTTCCGGTATACAGATTCAGTCCGAAGATGCATACCGTCAAAAGACCGGTTGAAAAAAGGATTGCGCCTGCAAGGCCGCCCTTCATGCAGACAAAAATGAATCCGCCAAGGGCAATCGCCAAACCGGCGCCGATTGATTTCTTAAAATCTTCCATCATACTTGTGTCCTTCGGGAAATGCTGCTCGCACCCGTGTTCTCAGGTCCAGTTCAGATAAGCCAGCGCGCCGAAGCAGGCGCACCCGGCCAGAAACAGGATGCCGGAAGGTACCCATGCGCGTGTCAGAATCACCCGGATTGCAAGGGTATAATTCAGGATTCCGCCCAGAACCACAATGGTCTCCGGCACCCACAGGCTGCGATCGAGATTCATCAGATAGATCACGCTCAGAATGAGCATTCCCGCCGCCATGAACAGGCAGAAGGCTTCCAGAATATGCCGGTCCCGGAGCTTTCTCCGGTATTCTTCCGATGGCATAGACCGATTCGTCATAATGCTCCCTTCCGCATCCGCCTTACAGTGTCAGATCCATAACCGCCTTGATGGTATGCATGCGGTTTTCCGCCTCGTCAAATACGATGGACTGCGCGGATTCAAACACCTCATCGGTGACTTCCATTGCCGTCAATCCGTACTTTTCATGGATCTTCTTCCCGATTGTCGTGTTCAGATCATGGAACGCGGGCAGGCAATGCATGAAGACCGCATCTGGACCTGCCAGGGACATCACATGTGCATTGACCTGGTACGGGCTGAGCTTGCGAATGCGCTCCTCCCAGACTGCCTCGTCCTCGCCCATGGAAACCCACACATCCGTATAGATGACATCGGCTCCTGTGGCGCCTTCTTCGATGCTCTCGGTCAGCGTGATGCTGCCGCCGGATGCCTTCGCCCATTCCTTGCACTCATCTACCAGCTTCGGATCCGGGAAATACTCCGCATCCGTACACGCGGTGAAATGCAGCCCAAGCTTGGCGCAGACGATCATGAGGGAGTTCCCCATGTTGTAGCGGGCGTCTCCGAAATACGTCAGTTTTCTTCCCTTCAGATCCTTGAAATGCTCCCGGATCGTCAGCATATCCGCAAGCATCTGTGTCGGATGGTACTCATTCGTCAGGCCGTTCCATACCGGAACGCCGGCGTACTTTGCGAGCGCCTCTACGATCTCCTGCTCAAACCCTCTGTACTCGATGCCGTCATACATACGGCCCAGCACACGGGCGGTATCCGCAATGCTTTCCTTCTTTCCGATCTGCGATCCCGAAGGATCCAGATAGGTGACCTGCATGCCCAGATCATACGCGGCGACCTCAAAGGAGCACCTGGTCCTCGTACTGGTCTTTTCGAAGATCAACGCAATGTTTTTTCCTTCGTGTCTGCGGTGCGGCGTACGCGCCTTCTTCAATGCCTTCAGCTCTGCCGCCCGGTCGGTCATGCCGATGATCTCCTCCGGGGTAAAATCCTTCAGTGTCAGAAAACTACGTCCCTGCAGGTTCATTTCTCTATTCCTCTTATATCTCTTTTATGCTTGTTGTTCACGGCTTAACCGCGGTGCCTGTCGTTCCGGCTTATGCCGCTTACTCTTCAGAAGCCGGCTCCTGTGTCGGTGTCTCTGATGCGACTTCCTGGATGGACTTGACCAGTCCCGCAACATTCTGAATCTCACTCGGGATGATGATCTTCGTGGCTCTGCCGTTCGCGACGCTCGGCCACACTTCAAGGCTCTTGAGTGCCAGGACCGCCTGATCCGCGCCGGCTTCCTTGATCATCCGGATTCCGTCCGCTGTTGCCTGCTGGGTCGTACGGATGGCTTCCGCCTTACCCTGTGCCTCACGCACCATCTTCTCCTTCGCGGCTTCCGCGCGCAGGATTGCGGCTTCCTTCTCAGCCTCTGCTTCCAGAACCGCGGACTCCTTTCTGCCTTCTGCCGTCAGAATCGCGGACTTCTTCTCACCTTCGGCTGTCAGAATGGCGGCACGTCTCTCACGCTCGGCCTTCATCTGGCGCTCCATGGAATTCTTGATGTCATCCGGAAGGATGATGTTCTTCAGCTCAACACGGCCTACCTTGATGCCCCAGGGGTCGGTTGCCTGATCGAGCGTCGCTCTCATGTTGGTGTTGATGACCTCACGGGAGGTGAGGGTCTCATCCAGCTCCATGTCACCGATGATATTTCTCAGCGTTGTCGCGGTCAGGTTGCCGATTGCCATGATCGGATTCTCGACGCCGTAGGTATACAGCTTCGGATCGGTGATCTGGAAGAAGACAACCGTATCGATCTGCATCGTTACGTTGTCCTTGGTAATCACAGGCTGCGGCGGAAAGTCGACGACCTGCTCCTTCAGGATCACGCGCTTCGCGATGCGGTCAATGAACGGCATCTTCAGGTGAAGGCCTACATCCCAGGTAGCCTGATAGGCGCCAAGCCGCTCGACAACCACAGCGGTTGCCTGCGGAACGATGCGGATGCTTGTCATGATAATCCATACGATCAGTACGATCAGAATAATTCCAGCCACGATTCCAGCATTTATTGCCATGATACTATCCTCCCTTCTTCGATCCGTTCCGATGGACGAATCCTTCCCACGCTATCTCTCTATCTCTATGTGCGAATGATCAGTTCTTCTCCCGTTCGAGTTTCTTCACAGCCAGTCTTACGCCGTCCACCTCACTGATCATAACGACCGTATCCTTCCGGATGATCTCATCATCATCCACTGCCTTCGCGCTCCAGAACTGTCCATTTACCTGAACGGCACCTGTCGCATGCAGATTGTCTATGGTTTCTGTCACGAGCGCTCTCTTTCCGACCAGCGCCTGCGCGCCGCTCCGGATCTGATCCTTCTGCTTCACGCCGAGCTTGCGCGCCATCGGCCGGATCAGAAGAAGCAGCACCAGGGAAACGCCTAAAAATACACCTGCCTCGATCCAGATATTGCTGATTGCGAAGGAAACCAGAAATGCCGCCAGGCTTCCTCCCACAAACCAGATGGATACCAGGCTGATGGTGATCATCTCGAGAATCAGAAACAGGATCATCACGACCAGCCAGAAGATTGCTTCGGTGCTCATGCCTTTTTCCTCCTTACATCATGTTCAGGGCATTCTCAATCAGCGGCGCTGCCCACAGACACATCAGCAGCGCGACTCCGATTCCAATCAGAATACCGACAATCACTTCCGGTAATGTGTGTCCCATGCTTTCGTCAAGCGGTTTCTCATACAGCGGTGTCCTTCCTTCGGCGAGGTCCTTCTCCCGCATCGCGTTGAGAATCTTTGACTGTCTTCCAGACTCCAGCCGCACACCCATCGCGTCATACATGACAACCATCGCCAGAAACAGAGCGATCGCAAATTCGGGGCTTTTCGCGCCTGAGCTCAGCAGACATCCCACGGTCAGTCCCGTGACGGTGGCAGAATGCGAACTCGGCATGCCCCCGCCTCCGGTGAGTCTTTCCTTCCGGAAGCCATAACGGATCGATTCATACAGAATCTTTGAAACCTGCGCCACCAGCCAGGCTCCGCCCGCTGAGAGGAATACAGGATTCTGAATCAGGTCTGTGAAGATGTTCATTGGCCTCTCCTAAGTTTCATTTTATCATATGCACAGGACACATCCGATGCAACCGCTTCTTGATGATACGCGAAGGACGCTTCCGATGCAATCCTTTCGCGGACTCTCGTTCGGGTCCCTCGTTTGGATCAGGCTCCCCGGTCGTAGATCCCGGACTTGCCGCCTTCCTTGTGCAGCAAATGAATCTGCCCGATCTCCATGGACTTGTCCACTGCCTTACACATGTCATAGATGGTCAGAAGCGCGACACTGACGCCGGTCAAGGCTTCCATCTCCACGCCGGTCCGGCCCTTGCACCGTACCGTGCAGATTGCTCTGATCTGATGCGCTTCTGCGTCCTTTTCAAAGTCGACCGCCGCTTTGGTCAGATTCAGGATGTGGCACAGCGGGATCAGGTCAGAGGTTTTCTTTGCCCCCATAATCCCCGCGATCCGGGCGCATCCAAGGACATCTCCCTTCTCTATGGTGCCCTCCGAGATCTTGCGGAAGCATTCCTCACTGACGGTGATCGTCCCTTCCGCGACAGCCATACGCTCCGACACATCCTTACCGGTGACGTCAACCATCGCAGCATGTCCATTTTCGTCGAAATGCGTGAATTCCATGTGTTCTCCTAGCGGCGTCCTTTTCCAAAACCACAGGCTGGCCAGGTGCAGGTTTCACAGCCAAGGCACAGTCCACCCTCACCCAATGACCAGATCTCTTCCGCACGAATGAGATCATCCGCCATAATTCTGGGGAGCAGCAGATCAAAGATCGTGCGCTTCGCGTACATGACGCAGCCCGGAAGGCCGCAGATCACGCGCTCCGGCTTCACTTTCTGCCCGCCGTCTTTCTCCTCCAGGTAAGAAAGCAGGAACATCGCGCCGGGAAGAACCGGCGCTCCGTACGTCACGATACGCGCTCCGGTGTTGCGGATCGCCAGCGGCGTCCGGTCATCCGGATCCACGCTCATGCCGCCGGTACACAGGATCAGATCCGCGCCCAGGTCGAGAAGCTTGCGGATCGCTGCCGTCGTCATCCGGTCGTCATCGTCCGACATCTCATGGCCAACCAGCTCTGTATCATACTCCGCCAGCTTCTGAAGCAGTACCGGCGTGAAGGAATCTTCGATTCTTCCCCGGTACACTTCGGATCCGGTGGTCACAATTCCAACCTTTCTGTGGACAAAAGGCTTCAGGCTCAGAACAGGGGCGCCCCCTGTCTCCTGTTTTGTGCGCCGCACCATATCATCCATCTTTTCCTTCTCGATCACGAGCGGAATGATGCGGGTGCCTGCCAGCTTATCGCCTGCCTTCACAGGAGTGTCGCCAAAGCGTGTCGCGATCATCATCTGGGGTGTGGAATTGATCGTCAGAAGGGCTTTGGCGTCAACCTTGAACAGGCCATCGCAATCTGCCTTCAGTTCAATCTTTCCCTCAGACGGCGCTCCGGCTGTCATATGCGGTCCGATCGCAAGATCGCGCAGAATGGCAGCGGCCTCGTCCTCATGAAGCATTCCATCCGTCTTCTCCCAGACATAGAGGTTCTCTTTTCCGATGCTCAGAAGAACCGGGATGTCTTCTTTGGTAACAATATGCCCCTTTTTGAATGCGGGGCCTTTATATTTTCCAGGGATAATCTGTGTCATGTCATGGCACAGGACGTGTCCCACCGCGTCGATTGTTTTGATCTGTTTCATGTGTTTGCTCGCTTCCCTCGGCTTTGGGGCTTTGGGGGTTTGGGGTTGTTGTGATGTACGGATCGCTCCGTTGCTTCGCAACTCTCGCGCTCCTCGGACACTCCGCACTCCCGTAATTTGCCACAGCAAATTACTCCGTGCTCCGTGTCCGGTGGGTCAAAACCTCTTTCGCCTCCGGCAAGCATCGCGCGCGATGCTTCCCTCGGCTTCATAGCTTTTGACCCTTTACATCATATTATACCCGTTTTCGCCTTGATATGGTAAACTTTCTTCGGGTGGTTTCCCGGCTGGTGCGGGTGTGTTGCCGGGGTTGTTTTGTCTGGTTTTCCGGGAGTGTTTCATGTTGTACAGGTGTTTTTCTTTTCTTCGTGCCGGCTTGTTTTGGAAGGTGGCTGAGGGGGTTGTTTTTCTTTGTGTTCTTGCCGGTGGGTTGTCCGGGCTGGTGTTTGCTGCAGGTGCGGAGGCTCCTTCTGCTCCTGCGCTTATCTCTGATCTGGAGGATGCGGGGGAGGCTGAGGATGTCATTGTCACGGATCTTCCTGACGAGACGGATGTCCCCGAGTCCGAGGATATGGCACAGACCGAGCCTCTTCTGGAGACGGAGGCTGTGTATGAGATTCCGGCTGCTCTTACGGAGAGCCTGAAAAAGGATACGCCTGTCGGGCAGGCTGCTGAGATGACGCTGGGGGAATGTAATGCTTTTGTCCAAAAGATCTTCCGGGCTAATTCTGCAAAAGCGTTGTGGAAGCGGCATGCAAATGTGTCTGCCACGTTTCGTCTGTTTGAGACGGAGTCTCAGATGTGGAAGGAGTACAGCTGTTTCTATGCAGATCCCATGCTGTACTACTCAGATGACTGGACGCCGGGGCTGGAGGAGCTGAGACTGCTGATCCGCGGAGAAAATGAATGTGTGGAGGACTATACCCGCTCCATGCGCTTTGTTCGTTTTCTGAATGCATCCGGGCAGCCCTACCGTAATCCGGCTGCGGATCCCGTCACACTGAGTGCGGATACACCCGACGAGCTGCTGTTGCTGATCCATGCGGCAGATGACACGCTGTTTGTCGTGACGCAGCTGACGGAGCCATCCATTGCAGGGCTCGGACTTGAAGAACCTGGCGCAGGGTCATTTTATTCCTGTACCTATCTGCTGGATCCGGAAACGCTGGATCTTCGTATGCTTCAGATCGCGCTGCACGATGCCGGTGATCCGGCAGAAGGCGCTTCCGATGGGGATACAGATAGACATTCTTCCGATGGCGCTGCAGCTTCCTACGTTGTGACGGAGCTTCGAAATATCACCTACTCCTACGACCACGGCATGACGCCGTTTGTCGAGACCGGCTGCAGGGGGCTGCTCCGGCATATGGATCCGGAGAAGGTTTGGGAGGAAGAAGACCTGCGTACCGTTACCGTCACATTGGATCCGAAGACAGAGGAGGAACAGGTCTATACCGTCTCTGTGCTCAAAGGCGACCCGGTTGCCTGCACTTTGCCGGAGGGATATACACTCTTTTCGGATGAAGCGCTCACGATTCCCTGGGTAGACAACGGGGATTACGCATCGGATCTTTTCCTGTGGGCAGCTGCGGACCCTGCGGACAGCGTCATAGAGGGATAGGTTGTAAAACACGGAAAATCATGGTAATATAAACTGATTTTTGTGTACCTTTCACAACAGTACCGTGTCATACGATCCCAGCCTTGAGAAGGCAGAAGGTGTCGCCGTATGAAGAATAGGATACAAAAAATCAAAGAGTTTCTGTTTCCGGGAAAGCTTATCGGATTCCGGATTGATTTCGAGCGCGAAAACGGCAAAGCGCTTTGCTTTTTGCTGATTTCCGGTATGGTGATCAGCCTTTGCAGCTTATTGTACAGTCTGATGAAGGGCGTGGCTTTCCCAACCGGTGCGCACCCGCTGGAATATGTTCTGTTCTTCAGTGTATCTGTCGCGCTGCTGATCGGCTACAAAAAAGAAATGATCCGGAGCGGTACCTTTACACTGTACGTCTGGATCTGTCTGCTCCTGACCTGGAGCCTGTTCATGACGATTGGTGAGCCAAGGGAATATCCTTCCTACCTGTTCTTTTTCTTCATTCTGGTTCTGCCCCTGCTGATTCGTGATGCGTGGGGAAAGATTCTGATCCTGACCCTTGTCTTTTCCGCCGCCTTTATTCTTGTGGATTACTTCGCCAAGGATAGTCCTCATTTTCCCCTGGACATGGTGTATCTGGCTGCCTGTGTCTGTGCGGCACTGTACCTGTCCCAGCGGATGATCCATGAACGTATCAGCTTCATGGAAACCAGCTTCACCGCAACGAAGAAGGCGGATCATGATATGCTGACCGGCATCTACAACCGCCGCGGGGGTGAGCATCTGATCAGCAATTATGTCGCAAACGGCATCACCGGTGCATTTATGCTGGTTGACATTGACGACTTCAAACACATCAATGATCATTACGGACACGCCGCCGGCGATGAAACACTGAAGGCCATTGCGCTTGCATTGCAGAATAGTTTCCGTGAAACAGATGTCGTGATGCGAATGGGCGGAGATGAATTCATCGTATACGCCGTCGGCATGGCGGATCTCAATCACGTCATGGAACGTCTGGAAAAAACAAGGGCAGCGCTTCACGAGATTCATCCGGATCCGTCCGGAGGCGGCGAGCATGTAACCGCTAGTATCGGATGCGTCATCAATCTTGGTTCTTATCCCGATTATGATTCCCTTTCAGCGGCAGCCGACAAGCTGCTGTATCTCGTGAAGGAAGAAGGGAAGGATAACTTCAAGTGCTCCGCGATTGAGTACAAAGGATGATCCGGTTTAATGCCACACAAACCAGATGAACAGATATCCGCACATCACTGCCGTCAGCGTAAACGGCACGCCGATCTTCATGAAGTCCCCGAAGCTGGTTTCATAGCCCTCCTTTTTCAGAAGGCCTGTCGCTGTGATGTTTGCCGACGCTCCGACCGGTGTCAGGTTTCCGCCCAGCGTCGCTCCTGTCAGAAGTCCGAAGTAAAGCAGATAAGGGCTTACGCCCAGGGCTGCGGTGATGCTTCTGATCACCGGCAGCATGGTTGCGACATACGGGATATTATCGATAAATGCAGATGCCGCAACGGATACCCAGACAATGATCGTGTAGAGCAGGAACATGTTTTTCCCGCCCACAGAGGCAATCGCATGCGCCACATCGTCGATCACTCCCACCTCCGTGATTCCCTGAATGACAAGAAACAGTCCGAACAGGAGCAGCAGCGTCTCATAGTCAACCGCTTTGACGGCAGCGACCGCTCCTTCTTTTTTATGCGTCTTGACTGCGTCCCGGATCATCGCGACGACTGCCAGAGAACAGCAGATGAGACCGTTTGTAATCTCCGGCTTATTCTGAATAAATGACACACTGATCAGAAGCACCACCAGCAGGAGCAGCAGAATGGTCGGTACCTTATCCTTCACCTCTGTATGCCCTTCCGCCTGTACCGTTTGATTGAACTTGCGGAATAGAAGCATCATCACCGGAATCGTCATCAAAGCGCCCAGTTCCACCGCAAAGAACATTCCCGGTCTCCCCTCCATCCAGAAGAACGACATAAAGTCCATCTTTGCGTAAGCGCCAAGCATGATCGATGTCGTGTCGCCGACAAGCGTTGCGGCGCCCTGCAGATTGGAGGATACCGCGATCGAGAGAATCATGGGAACAGGCGAGATCTTCAGCTTCTTGCAGATCGCAATCCCGACAGGGGCGACCATCAGAACCGTAGCGACATTGTCCATGAACGCGGAAATAAACCCGGAAAACAGGGACATCAGAATGATCAGCCACATGACCGTGCTTGCCTTGTCCATCAGAAGCTCCGCGATCAGATTCGGCATCTTCGAGCGAATGAAAAACTCCACCAGAACCATCGTGCCGGCGATCATCATCAGCACATTCCAGTTGATCGAGCCTGCGACAGACGACAGCGGAAGAATCCCCGTTACAAGGAAGATCGCCGCCGCGGCGAAAACAATCCAGATACGCTTCTTCAAAAAGAGCGTCATCAGGACATACATTGCGATGAATACGATAATAGCTATAATCTTCATGTCATTCTTTCTTGCTTGATATCTATGCTGTGTGCTTAGCCCTGTCTTGCGGCAAGCTGGTTCTGCATCTGTCCGATCAGCTCGTCATCAATGATTCCGTCCGCCGGGTCATACCCGTACATGGTCTGGAAGCGTTCGATACAGCTCGCCGTCTGCCTTCCCGCGATCCCGTCCGGTGTTCCGCACAGGAATCCGAGACTGTTCAGCAGCTCCTGCACCTGCATCACCTTCGCCGGGTCAACAGAGGCATTTCTTGTCTCCTCACTGCTCATCTCGTCCATCCGGGCAACCGCATTTTTCAGGTTCTGATATTCGTCCGCCAGATCCAGTCCGTAGAACTCGCACAATTCTACCAGAGCATACGCCCGGTTGTAATAGCCTGCGGTGTAAAGACGATTCGCCTCATCCGCATCGCCCTGTGTGTTCCAGATCTCCTCCGCCTGAAATTGCTTCTCGAGTCCCAGACAGTACTCCGAGCAAAGGTACAGGACATTCAGGTCATCAAACTGTGCGGCGTGGTAGCTGTCATAAAACGGCCGTTCCACCTGCGCACAGGCGAACCGGAAGTTCCACATGTCCGCCTCACTCATGGCATTGACTTCTTCGTTCGTGTGCGTACGGGCACTCTCCTGCCTTGCATTGAAGGATGCCGCCAGATCAGCGAGAAATGCTTCTGTGCTTTTGATCTGTGCGGACTGTGCCTGCGCCGCAGCTGCGGACGGATCCGAAACAGCTCCGGAATCCGAACTGCCTGCCGAATCCGAACTGGGCGCGGAATCCGATGAGGCGGCTGCATCTCCATTCGCCCCGGTTCCGGCAGGTGCCGTTCCCTGCAGCGAAGCCAGCTGCTCTTTCAATGCCTGATTCTCTGATTCCAGCTGATGATAGGCCTGCTCCTGCTGCGCATCCGTCAGGTCATCCCAGTCCACGGTAACCGCGCCAGCCGGCATGGCCGCGCTGACCATCAGACTCCCTGCCAGAAGAATCGCCGCAAACCTGCTTACAGCCCTCTTCTTTCTTCTCATCTGCTTCTCCCCTTATCGTGCTCCCCTGATTCCTCCTGTCAGCGCTCAGTGCCCCTTATATTCTCTTACACCTGCGCAAACTGCTTTTCATATTCCGCTCTCACACGCGCTGCCTTGTCCGGGTAGTTCGTGATGATCGCGTTGACTCCTGCCCTGCACATCTGCCGCATCAGATCCTCACGGTTGATTGTCCAGACATTCAGATCAATCTGATGCTTTCGGCAGTCCTCCAAAAAGTTCGGATACTGCAGACAACGCCAGGAGGGATGCAGCGCGTCCACTCCAAGCTTCGCCGCGTACGCAGGTACATCGACGAATCCCTCCGAATACAGAAGCCCTGTCTCCGCTTCCGGATCAAGCTTTTTGATGTGCAGGATCGAATAGTGATTGAAGGAGGAGTAGATCACACGCTTCTCCATCCCCATCGCATGTACCAGTCCGACGGTCTTCTCTTCGATCCCGGGATAGAAGAACACACCCGTCTTCAGCTCGATGTTCACCGTCATGTTTGTCTTGTCCCGGATGTAAAGAAGCACTTCCTGAAGCGTCGGAATGTCTGCGTGAAAATGCTCCGGCTTTGTTCTGTTGTAGTTGAAGCCGCGCAGCTGCTTCATCGTATAGTCCCGGACCAGGCCTTTTCCGTTGGAGGTCCGGTCGATCTTTTCATCGTGAATGACCACGATCTCGCCGTCCTTCGACAGCTGGACATCCAGTTCAATCCCGTCCGCGCCATACTGATGCGCGAGAATGTAGGCTTCCATGGTGTTCTCAGGCGCGTAGCCGGAAGCCCCCCGGTGCGCCCAGATCTTGATTCTGTGCATATGACAAACGTCCTCACATGATCCGGCAGCAAGCATACCGCCCGGTCTTCTGATCCGGCAGCAATCGCGCTGCACAGTCTTCTGATCCGGCAGCAAATGTGCTGCTTTACTTTCTTACCCCAGCAGGGCAACTCCGTTGCTCGCGCCGATCCGGTCCGCTCCCGCCGCGATCAGTTCCTGCGCCTGCTCCGGTGTATGGATGCCGCCGGAGGCCTTCACCTGCAGGCGGCCGTCAACCGTCTTCTTCATCAGCGCGACATCGTGCACATTTGCACCTCCTGTCGAGAATCCGGTAGAGGTCTTGACAAATGCGGCGCCGGCGCTTTCACTCAGGCTGCAGGCCCGTACCTTCTCTTCATCCGTGAGCAGACAGGTCTCGATGATCACCTTCACGATCGCAGGCTTCGCCGCCTCCACGACCGCGGAGATATCCTCCTCCACATACAGGTCATTGCCTTCTTTCAGGGCGCCGACATTGATCACCATGTCAATCTCGGAAGCACCGTCCTTCACAGCGCATTTTGCTTCATATGCCTTGGCGGCAGTGGACATCGCGCCGAGCGGAAATCCGACGACACAGCAGGTCTTCACATCCGTGCCCCTCAGCTGACGTGTCACAAGCTTCGCGTAGCAGCTGTTGACGCACACGGAAGCAAAGCCGTACTGCTTCGCCTCGGCACAGATCCTTATGATATCCGCCTGTGTCGCGGAAGCCTTCAACAATGTATGATCGATCTTTTTCGATATGTTTTCCATGGTCATTTCCTCAGATAGGCCGGTGTAAAACGCTTCGGCATCAGTTCATCCAGTGTGTAGGTCTCATAGTCCTGCGGGGTCTTCGCCAGATAGATCCGAAAATCTCCGCTGCAGAATTCCCCCATCACCTGCCGGCACACCCCGCACGGCGGACAGTACTGAAACACCCCGTCCTCCGCACAGCCGCAGATCACAATTGCAGTAAATTCATGCGCGCCTTCGGAGACCGCCTTGGCAAAGGCCGTCCGCTCCGCGCAGGTGCAGGCCGGATACGACGCATTCTCCACATTGCAGCCTGTGAAGATCCGTCCGTCCCGCGCAAGGAGTGCCGCTCCTACATGAAAGCCGGAATACGGCACATAGCTTCTTTTGCACATATCCGCTGCCATGACACACATCTTCCCGATGGTTTCCCGGTCAGGTTCCGCGCTTTGGTTCCTTGTATCCATGCTCATCTCTTTTCCTCTCAGTCTGCCCGGTCTTTCTGAATCAGCAGGCGGATCGCTTCCACAGCCGTCCGGATCGCCATCGAGGTATCGTGCACCTGCTCGTTGGAAAGTCCTGCCTTGGCTCTTTCCTGGTTCGCGATCGCCAGCAGAACGGTACCGCAGCGCACCTTCAGGCAGGAGGCCACGATGAACAGCGCAGCCGACTCCATCTCCGAAGCCATGCAGCCGCATTTTACCCAGGCATCCCACTTATTGAGCAGGTCATATCCGACCGGCTTCACCTCCGGCTCATGCTGCCCGTAGAAGGAATCCTTGCACTGCACAACGCCCAGATGCGCCTTGCATCCCAGCTGAGCAGCCGCATCCTTCATGGCGGTGACTACCTCATAATCCGCAACCGCCGGATATTCGATCGGCGCGTACTCCTTGCTGGTTCCCTCCGCCCGGATCGCTCCGGTTGCGATCACGAGATCTCCGCCGCAGACGTCAAGCTGCATGCCTCCGCAGGTACCCACTCTCAAAAATGTATCCGCTCCGCAGCGTTTCAGCTCTTCCATCGCGATCGCCGCGGACGGGCCGCCGATTCCGGTCGATGTCACCGATACCTTCACACCATCGAGGGTTCCCGTATACGTGACATACTCGCGGTTGTCCGCGACCAGTACCGGGTTGTCAAAGTACTGTGCGATCTTCTCGCAGCGCTTCGGATCTCCCGGCAGGATGACATATCTTCCCACCTCGCCAGGTGCAACCTGAATGTGATACAGCTTACCGGTTCCTTCCGAGTAATCTATCATGTCCTGTCCCTCCTGTTATGATGAAGCTTTTTCTTTCTGACGATCTTTCCAAAGGGTGATTACAGCATCGGATCCATAACGCACAATCCGGTCTGTAACCGCTTAATAAGAACATACCACGAAACAACAAAACCGTGAACCACAACTTGTTTCAGCCAGCATCAGATCACCTGCTGCACCGTCCATTCCAGTACACGCGCGCGCATCTCCTCCACATCCAGGACACCGAACGCGAATCCGCGCCGGACCAGCTCCGCACTGAGGATGTCATCATACTTATCGAAAACCGGAACCTCCTTCGGGTAGAGAAGCTCCATCGGGTCCACCCCGGCGCGTGCTTCCTCCTGTGTAATCTCCACGAATTCCTTCGGGCTGACCCCCAGCGTGAACTGGATGAAGTACGGACGGACCGAGTTAAATCCTTTCAGCCCGAGCCGTTTCGCGCAGCGGATCCTGAGGAACCGCTCCAGCGCCAGGAAGGAGTAGCTGCCCAGCCACGGCGTCAGGCAGTACATATTTCCGCCCAGGCACACAAGCGGGCGGTAAGCGATACCGCTGTGGGCACTGTCCGCACGGGCTGTAATCAGGCGGGCCTGTGCATTTTTCAGAAGGTACGGATACATCTTGTCTTCGAGCAGCACGGCGCGCATCTTCTCCAGAATCTTCGTGTGGATGTCGCCCGGCTCGTCTCCGAAGTAAGCCGGCACTCTCCCTTTTACCATATGGCAGTAGATCTGATGATGCGTGCGGTCGACCTCCTCGACCACCCATACGTGCCCGGCGATGGCGATGCGGTCCCCGATGGGGGGCGGCTTCACGATGGTCCCGATCTCCTGCGACTCACAGCGGACGCTGTACTCTTCATTTTCCTGGAACACGGCGTAGAACTTGTAGGAGTTCGTGATCCGCTCCCCTGCGAGTCCGACGATCAGTCCGCCCTCCTCTGTCTGCTGGATGTGGTCCTTTTCGATCAGATCCTTCAACAGGATCCGGAAGTCCTCCTTCGTAATCCGCTCAAAGGGCGCCAGCGTCAGGACCCGGGAGGCAAGCTCCGCCGGGGACATTTCCCCGCAGCCGGCCAGCGTACTCATCGTCTGGTGATACAGAAGGCTGAACGGCATGCGCCCCTTACGAGGCGGCTCCACCCAGCGCTCCTCCAGATAGAGCTGAACCAGGGCGATTCCCTGCAGCAGCTTCCATGGAACCTTGTCGGGCAGCAGATCCCGCGCCTCCGCGTGCTCCTCACGGATGACGAACCACATCTCGCAGGGTTCCCCGCGCCGGCCGGTGCGGCCCATACGCTGCAGGAACGAAGACACGGTAAAGGGTGCGTCGATCTGAAATGCCCGCTCCAGCTTTCCGATGTCAATGCCCAGCTCCAGCGTCGATGTCGTGCAGGTGGTCAGCGCGCTGTTCTCATCCCGCATGTCCTCCTCCGCCGTCTCGCGGAAAGAGACGGAAAGATTCCCGTGATGGATCAGGAACCGGTCCGGCTCGTGATTCACCTCGCAGTACGCGCGGAGCGTGGTCGTGACCTCCTCGCATTCCTCGCGGGAATTGCTGAACACGAGGCATTTCCTGCCCCTTGTGTGTTCGAAGATATATCCGATGCCCGGATCCGCGGCCACGGGCGCCTTGTCGGTGGGCGCACTGTCTTTCCCGTCCTGAGAAATCAGGCGGACCGAAGAAGCGTCCTCGTTGGCGGCATCGGCAGAAGGTGAATCGATATTCTTCGATCTGTCCTCTGCGCCGGACATAACTTCCCGATCCTCAGGTATCGGCTTTGTCGTGCTCAGATAGCGTCCCGCTTCGGACGGCACGCCGCCCATGCGCGCAGTTTTCTCAGGGTTCTCCACAAGATCCGCAGCCTGCGGGGCTGAGTGGTAGAAATGCTCCATCGACAGTCTCCACCGCATGCCTTTTACCTGGATATCGGGAATCACCGTGCCGCGTCCGCTGCCCTGAGCCAGAAAACGCCCTGCCTCCTGCGGGTCTCCGATGGTCGCGGACAGGCCGATCCGGCGCGGGTTCACCCCGGCCATCCGGCTGAGCCTCTGAATCAGACACATACACTGGCCGCCGCGGTCCCCTCTGAGCAGAGAATGAATCTCGTCGATCACGACATAGCGCAGATCTCCGAACAGCTTCGGCACCTCTGAATGCTTGTGCATCAGCAGCGCCTCCAGGGATTCCGGCGTGATCTGCAGGATGCCGGAGGGCTTCTTCATCAGCTTCTTCTTGTGGGATGCCGACACATCTCCGTGCCAGTGCCAGACCGGGATATCCGCCTCCTCGCACAGATCAAGCAGCCGGATAAACTGGTCGTTGATCAGTGCTTTCAAAGGCGCGATATAGATGCAGCCCACCGATGCGGGCGGATCCTCATAGAACTCGGTCAGAATCGGAAAGAAGGCAGCCTCTGTCTTGCCGGACGCGGTGGACGCGCACAGAAGGACATTCTGCGTGGTATTGAAGATCGCGTCTCCAGCCGCGACCTGCACCGCACGCAGATTCTCCCACCGGTTCCGGTAGATAAAATCCTGTATGAACGGAGAATATCTTGAAAATATATCCATCTGCCTGCTTCCTGTTTCCCGGATCTTCCGTAACTCTTTGCTCTCTCCACTCGCAAGCTGGCATATCGCGCGCGGTGCGCGCTTCCACAATCCTCAAAGAATGAAATCCGCAAACTCCTCGCCGATCTCTTCCCCTTCATTCAGTTCGGACTGCGCGTAGGAGAATTCATCGGAATTCAGCAGCCCTGCGACGTCCGTGTCCGGATGCTGGCAGAGAATATCAAGCAGCTCAATGAAGTCGCGGATGACCTCACGCGGTGTAATGTGGGTATCCGCGCCGATCCGCCCATACTCAATCCGGATGAATGTCACCAGCTCCGGGGTGCCGATCGTCCGCTCATACCCGTACAGGCCGGCGTGCATGTCCGCCAGCTTCTCGCACAGTACCATCATCTCTTCCGAGGAAAGAGGTTCCAGCCGGATGACCGGGGAGAGCAGATCCCGGGCCCCCTCTCTTGAAAACTTGCCTTCCTGCAGTCTCGAGCGCAGCGCTTCATAGCTGTAGACGCCCCGCCGGGTATCCTCAATGCACTGCGGCGTTCCGCTCATCAGAATGCCCAGATACTGCGCCTTCCCCTGCAGCGTATCGTTGTACATGGTGAGGATCTTTTCATAGTTGTTGTTCCGCGCGATGGACTGCGGGATCTTATAGATGTTGACCAGCTCGTCTACGAAGATCAGCATGCCCTTGTACCCGGCCAGGCGGAAGAACATCGCGAAGAGCTTCAGATACTCATACCAGTCATCATCCGTGATGATCGCATTTACCCCAAGATCCTTCCTGGCCTCGGTCCGTGTCGCGTATTCGCCGCGGAACCATCGCAGCACCTTTGCCCGGATCTCATCGTCATCTGAAAGAAAGCCCCGGTAGTACAGCGTGATCAGCCTTGCAAAGTCGAATCCGTGTACCATCTCGCTCAGAGAGCGTGTGACATCGCGGATCTTTCGCTCCACTGCCGCGTCAAATGCAGGCGTTCCCGGTTCCGGGCCTCCCGCTTTGCTCTGCCCGTCTGCTGCGGGCATGGTGTCTTCCTCCATCACCTCTGCCTGGATCGCTCCGATCCAGCGCTCAAGCACAAGAGTCAGTGCGCCGCCTTCGGGCTTCGTCTTTGTCGCAAGATTCCCGATCAGCTCCCGGTAGGTTGCCAGCCCCTGTCCGCGAGTTCCCTGCAGCCTGCGCTCGGGAGACAGATCCGCATCCATGACGACATACCCCTTCTCCATCACATTGTTGCGGATAGTCTGGAGGAGAAAACTCTTACCGCTTCCATAGCGTCCGACAATAAAACGGAACGAAGCTCCGCCCTCTCCAATGATCTCAACGTCGCGCAGCAGTGCCTCGATCTCGCTGCTCCGTCCAACCGTGATATAAGGCAAGCCGATCCGCGGCACGACGCCGCCCTTCAGGGAACTGATCACGGCCTGCGCTACCCTTCTCGGGACTTTTCTCGTGTTCTGCTGATTTTGTTCCATGGTCACTCCTGTCACCGCTGATCCGGCAGACCGCGGGCACTCCGCACTCTCGTAATCTGCTTAGGCAAATTACTTTGTGCTCCGTGTCCGGTGGGTCACCTTCTCCGCTCCTGTCGGCACCTAACGCTCATCCACTGGACGGGCAGAGGTGGAGGGGCTTTTGACCCTTACATCCTATTCAGAAGATCCGCAATCTCGCCGAGGTAGTCCTCGACCAGCTGCCATCCGCCTCCGCCTTCCTCCACGATCACGTCGCCGATCTCGTCGAACGCCTTCTCATTGATGGCGTCCACGAACACCGACGGCAGGATCTTATGTTCCCGGAAGAATGCGGCGCCGCTGTCTCCTTCCAGAAGCTGTTTCAGAAAATCGGCTTCCAGGGCATTGAAGAATCCTTCGACGGATGCATCTGCTGATTCCGGCTGTGCGGAATCTGTATCGTCTGCTTCCACAGTATGCTCTTTTTCCTTCTTTGCTTCTTCTGTATTCTCTTCCGCGGACATCCCGGAGGGCGGCTCCTGTACATTCCGTTCCGGCCCGTTCATCATCGCACGCAGCGCATCGGCCTCCATGCCTTCTTCGGTTCCCTCCAGCAGACGCTCCCGTGTTATGGCAGCCATCTCGCGGATCGCGCCGAGTCTGGTGAGATCCACATGAACCTCCGGCCGGCTCCTGAGCGCCTTCTCCTTCAGCCACCGGTCCGTTTCCGATGCAATCAATTGCGCCAGTACGGGATTCTTCATCCGGTCAGGCAGCTGATTCCTGTAATGCAGCTTTTTGCGCAGTACCCTCTCACACTCCCGCACGAGATCGCTCAGCTCACGCACCGCGCCTTCGTCCCGAAGGAATGCATATTCCGACCGGTACCAGCGTCCCTCCCGGAAGCTGTACGAGGTTGCCTCACTGATCTCCACACAGCTGCCTTCCTTTGCATGCGTCTCATACGGCGTCATGGGGAACAGGTCCCGCTGCAGATTTCTCCGCGGCCCGAGGAGCCGCTCTGCCAGGACCGGAGATCCTGCCTGCTTCTGTTTCAGACATACACGCCGGAAGACCCGGGCTATCACCCGCCAGCCATCTTCCCCTGCCTGCCGCAGGAATTCCGAGTTCAGCACCCGGCCCGGCACAATCTGGCGGATCATCCGGTCGATTGCAGCATCATCTGACTTCATATAATGCAGCAGCGTCACATTCTGCGCCTCCCGCTCGAGGTTCGGAATGCAGTAAGCCTGCAGCAGCTCCGGATCCGGCTTGTCACAGGATTCCGCTGTCCACGCGATCAGAAATCCCGCAAGATAGCCGCTGATTTTTTTCTGATCTGTCTGGGATATCCAGGCCGCTCCTTTCGAAAAGGTGCTTCCGGCAAAGATACTACGCCCATAACGCTGACCCCCGGATCCATAGGCGCTTTCTCCCGGCTGCAAGTCCCTCCGGGAAATTGCCCCGGCCTGCAGAAGCAGCAGCCGGTCAAATGCTTCTTTCTGATCCTTGACTCCGATCAGATGAATCAGTTCGGCGGCATGCAGGCGGATGTACTCGAAGCAGTAAGGCACCGTTTCACCGCGGCGAAATCTCGTGCGCCAGGCAAAATAACCGTGCAGCTCCCACACGTCCATCTCCTGGTAGCCCACATACTGATGGTAAAACTCCACTTGCGAAACAGCACTGTCTTCCTCGTAGGATTCCATCCATTTCGCCTGCTCTAAAAATGCCTTTCTGCGGCCATTGTCCGTAACCTGATAGGCCCTGGTCATGCGCAGGAAGGCAGAGAACCGGTCAGATTCCTTCTCGGGAACGTTAGTATCCTGCCTTGTCCGTCCATAGCCGGAAAACAGTTCCTCCTGTGTCACGAATCGCCACCGGCTGCCGGCATCAAAAACAGAGCGGCTGTTTCTGCCGCCCTGCGATGGTCGCTGCGGAATCTTCTCATCGTGATACTGGAAGGGCATGTCTTTCCTCGTTCGGCGCCCGCTTACCGCCGCGGCGGCTTCGGCCCGAGAAACTGATAAAAATACGTCTTGATCATCCCATTGTAGATCTTCCGGTTCTTGTCTGCTTTCCGTCCGATATACTTTTCTGCCTGATCATACGAAGTGATGACATACTCCGACCAGGCATCCAGCCTGCGGAATGCCTCCCCGATCTCACGGTAAAGTGCCGGCAGCGCCTTCCGCTCCTCCAAACGCTCCCCGTAGGGCGGATTCGTGATCACGAATCCATACTTCTTCGGATGGTTCAGTTCCGATACCGGTCTTCTCTGAAAATGAATCAGATGGTCAACCCCGGCATTTTTCGCATTTTCCCGTGCAGCCTTGACGATGTCGCCATCGATGTCATACCCCTGGATATCCGTTTCTATCTCGTCGTTGATCCGGCTGTTGGCATCATCGATCACATCGTACCAGTATCGTTTCGGAATCAGATGCTCCCACTGCTCGGCAAGGAATTCCCGGTTCATCCCCGGTGCGATATTCGCGGCGATCATCGCCGCCTCAATCGGAAATGTGCCCGATCCGCAGAAGGGATCCACCAGGATCCGGTCCTTTTTCCACGGTGTCAGCAGAATCAAAGCCGACGCCAGCGTTTCGGAGATCGGCGCCTTCGCGGTCAGAAGGCGGTAGCCCCTCTTGTGCAGAGAGATTCCGGTCGTATCGATCCCGACTGTGACCTCATCCTTCATGATCGTAACGCGCAGCGGAAACTCCTGCCCGGTCTCAGGGAATTCGGTCAGGTGATACTTCATCCGCATCCGCTCGACCATCGCTTTTTTCATGATCGACTGGATGTCACGCGGCGAGAACAGCTTGCTCCGCACGCTCGTCGCCTTTGCCACCCAGAACTTCGCGTCCCGCGGCAGGAACCGCTCCCATTCGATCGCGCGTGTTCCCTGAAACAGGTCCTCAAAGGTTTCCGCGTGAAAGGATCCTGCCTTCACGAGCACCCGCTCCGCGGAGCGCAGAAAGACATTGGCGTAGCACACCGCCTGCCAGTCTCCGGTGAACGAAACCTTTCCGTCCTCCACCTGCGCAATCTCATAGCCAAGATCTGTGATCTCTCTCTTCAGAACACTTTCCAGTCCGAAATGACACGGGCAGATCAGTGTGATAGAATCAGATAAAGCACCGGCCCCTGTTCTTTTGTCTGCATGCATTCCCGAATTCCGGGAATCGTTTAAAAAAGTAGTTGCTTTTTCCCGCTCCATATACTATAATCCTCTTGTAAAAAATATTACCCTTAATAGTATTTTTTACAACCCCTTATTAATTATTTATACTCCCCTTGAAAAGCCGGCAGCTCCCCTGCCGGCTTTTCTCCTGTCTTGAGATTCAGGCCGGCCGGCACACTTGCCGCAAGCGCCGAGGATCCTGTCACTGCTCCGAGCCCGGGAGGTAATGGCCGGCTGTCCGATAGATGTTGGACAAGATCCCGCACAGTTCCTCGTTGTCTCTGCGGGTGCGGATCGCCACCCGGTAATATCCCGGACCAAGTCCGCGATATCCCCGGCAGTCACGGATCAGAATTCCCCGCTTCGCAGACAGCGCAAGCAGATTCTCCGGTCCTTCAAAGAAAAGGAAGTTGGCTTCCGAGTCATAACAGCGGATTCCGATGCGCTCAAAAGACTGCCTCATATACCGGCGTTCCCGGACAATCAGTACACGGGATTCCTCCAGATAGTCCTTCTCATCCAGAGCAGCCTCGCCAGCCATCTGCGCAGGAATTGAAACCGGCCATGGCTGTACGCTGAAGCGGATCTTTTCGATCAGCTCTCTGTTTGACGTAACCAGATATCCGAGGCGTACACCCGGCATCGCATAAGTCTTCGTAAAGCTTCGAAGAACGATCAGATTCGAATTGTCGGCAACATGTCCCAGCAAAGTATGCTCCCCGGGATGTGCCGTCATCTCCAGGAAACACTCATCCGCTGCCAGCAGGACTTCCTTCTCCGTACATCGTTTCAGAATCCGAAGCACAAGCTCCGGCCGGATCAGGATGCCGGTCGGATTCCCCGGATTGCACAGGTACATCATGTCAACGTCCTCTGTGATCAAGTCCAGGACATCCTCCTCTACCCGGAACTCATTCTCCCGGGAGCACAGATAATACAAGATTTCTCCGCACCCGGCTGCATGAAGCGCTTTTTCATACTCTGAAAAGCCGGGGCAAATCACGAGTGCCTTCTTCGGCCGCCTGGCAAGCGCGACCGTATAGATCAGCTCCGCAGCACCATTTCCGCAGGTGATCCAGTGTGCAGGCAGATGCAGCAGATCGGACAGCTTGCGGCGCAGATCCCTGCACTTAACGTCCGGATATCTCTCCAGCACACCGGCGGAGCGCATCACGGCATGGCGAACGCTATGGGGCGTTCCCAGCGGATTCACACTGACCGAATAGTCAACTCGATAAGAAGCGGAATAAATGTCCCCGCCGTGCTCCTGTTCCTGCATCTCCATCTCCTCCTTACTCTTCTCCTGCATCCGTCAGTCCGGCCTCCCCCTTACCCGTTCCGGGCAAGAAGCTCTTCCTGGTTCTTGACATTGACCCGGGAATTCGGCGCAATGGAAGCCGTGATGAAGCAGTTGCCGCCAATGACGACGTCATGTCCGATCACGGTCTCACCGCCGAGAATGGTCGCGCCGGAATAGATGGTAACATTGTCCTCGATCGTCGGATGACGCTTCTTCCCGTGCAGACCCTGTCCGGCCCGGGTGGACAAAGCACCGATCGTCACGCCCTGATAAACCTTCACATGCTCCCCGATGATGGTCGTCTCACCGACTACAATTCCGGTCGCATGGTCGATCATGAAATACTTCCCGATCGTCGCGCCCGGATGGATGTCCACCCCCGTCTTGCTGTGCGCATGCTCCGTCATGATTCTCGGGATCATCGGGACCTTCAGAAGAAACAGCTCATGCGCAAGGCGGTAAACCGTGATCGCATACAGCCCCGGGTAGCTCAGGATAATCTCACTCTTGGAATACGCCGCCGGGTCTCCCTCCAGAATCGCCTGCACATCGGTATCCAGATATTCTCTCACACGCGGAATGCGCCGGATGAACTCAATCGCGATCTTCTGCGATTCCTCCCGCACATCCGCCGCTGCTTTCTGGTGATAGTCCTCCGTATAGCGAAGCGCAATCTCGATCTGCTCGGACAGGTTAATCAGGATATCATCCGCGACCGTGCTGATCACCGCATCCATGTTGAAGATCCGCTGCGTCATGTTCGGATCGCGGTAATAACCCGGATAGACAATCCGGAACAATTCCGCGATCACACGGACGATGACGTCACGGTCCGGCTCTCTGGAATCCGCAATGCGGTCAATCGCCCGTCCGCCCTGATAATCGCGCAGGAGCTTCTGAACCACCAGCCCGGCCTCATTCCTGAAGTTAAAATGCTTATTCTGTGCGTCTTCCATGTGCTGTTTTCCTTCCTCTGATAGTCTTACGATTAACCCGTCAAAAGTCGATTACGGATTGCTCCGTGCTTCTCGGTCTCCGCTCCGGTCGGCACGAAACGAGCGTCCACTGGACGTTCAGCGCCCCAGATAGTTTCTGACATACTGTCCCGTGAACGACTCCGGCACAAGCGCCACTTCCTCCGGCGTTCCGCATGCCACGATGGTTCCGCCGCCTTCCCCGCCTTCCGGGCCAAGGTCGATCAGATAATCCGCGTTCTTGATCACGTCGAGATTGTGCTCAATCACGATCACTGTGTTGCCGCCATCGGTCAGCCGCTGCAGGATGTCGATCAGCTTGTGGACGTCCGCAAAATGCAGTCCGGTTGTCGGCTCGTCGAGAATGTACACCGTGCGGCCGGTGCTGCGCCGGGACAATTCCGTCGCGAGCTTGATCCGCTGTGCCTCACCGCCCGACAGCTGCGTCGACGGCTGCCCCAGACGGATATAGCCCAGGCCGACATCGTAAAGCGTCTGAATCTTTGAGCGGATGGAGGGCAGATGGTCAAAGAAGGAAAGCGCCTCCTCGACCGTCATATCCAGAACTTCAAAGATGTTCTTCCCCTTATAGCGGACGTCCAGCGTCTCCCGGTTATACCGTTTCCCGTGGCAGACCTCGCAGGGGACGTAAACATCCGGCAGAAAATTCATCTCAATCTTAATGATACCATCTCCGGAGCAGGCTTCACAGCGGCCGCCCTTGACATTGAAGGAGAACCGGCCCTTCTTGTAGCCTCTTGCCTTCGCGTCATTGGTCGAAGCAAACAGATCCCGGATCTGGTCAAATACACCGGTGTAGGTCGCAGGGTTGGAACGCGGCGTGCGACCGATCGGACTCTGGTCAATCTGAATGACTTTGTCCAGCTTTCCGTCCCACTCTACGCTGTCTCTCTTTCCGAAAACCTGATGCGCGCGGTTCAGCCGGTTCGCAAGATCCTTATACAGAATCTCATTGACCAGGGAACTCTTACCCGAACCGGACACACCGGTTACGCAGGTAAATACGCCGAGCGGAAACTGCACATCGATGCCCTTCAGGTTGTTCTCGCGGGCACCGCGCACCGTCAGCCAACCGGCAGGCTCTCTCCTTTTTTCCGGCACCGGAATCTTCAGCGCACCGGAAAGATACTTTCCGGTGATGGAGTCCTCACATGCCTGAATCTCCTGCGCGGTGCCGACCGCAACGACCTGGCCGCCGTGCTCTCCCGCTCCGGGCCCGATGTCAATCACCACATCCGCGGCGCGCATCGTATCCTCATCATGTTCCACGACAATCACCGTATTGCCCAGATCACGCAGATGGAACAGGGTGCTGAGCAGCTTGTCATTGTCTCTCTGGTGCAGTCCGATCGACGGCTCATCCAGAATATAGGCAACACCCACCAGTCCGGAGCCGATCTGTGTGGCAAGCCGGATCCGCTGCGCCTCACCGCCGGACAACGTCGCTGTACCGCGGGCCAGGGAAAGATAATCCAGACCAACGTCATTTAAGAATGCAATCCTCGCGCGGATCTCTTTCAGGATCTGGGCGCCGATCTTCAGCTGCTGGCTTGTCAGGCGCTCATCCACGGACGACAGCTGCGTCTGGAGATCCCCGATCGAGAGCATCGTCATCTCATAGATATTCTTGTCGTCAAAGGTCACCGCCAGCGCGCTCTTCTTCAGCCTCTGTCCGCCGCAGGCCTTGCATGGCGTGACCCGCATGAAGCTCTCATACATCGCCTTCATGGTCTCACCGAACGTCTCACGGTATCTGCGCTGGACGTTCCGGATCAGTCCTTCAAACGCGACGTCATAGGTACCCACGCCTCTCTGGCTCTTGTAGTGCACCTTCACCTCGTGTCCATCGGTCCCATAGATGAGGATATCATAGATCTCGGGCGGATAGTCCTGAAACGGCGTGTCCAGCCGGAAGTGATATTCCTCCGCCAGTGCGTCCAGCAGTGCTCTGGTAAAGGAGCCTTCCTGCTTGCTGGACTGCCACCCGGGTACGACAATCGCCCCCTCGTCAACCGACAGACTCTTGTCCGGAATCATCAGATCCACGTCAAATTCCATGCGGTATCCGAGGCCCGTGCATTCCGGGCACGCTCCGAAGGGATTGTTGAAGGAAAATGACCGCGGCTCGATCTCCTCGATGCTCGTTCCGTCATAAGGGCAGGCATAATTCTCCGAGAAGGTCAGCATCTCGACACCCTTATGCGTACTGTTCTCTGTATCCTCTCCCGAAAGGTCCTTTCCCTTCTCGGACGCCCCGCTGCGCACCATGTCCTCGCGGCCAAGGTGATCCGGATGCATATCCTTCTCGGTCTTCGGGCGCTGCACCTCCACGTAGATCAGACCGCCGGACTGCTGCAGCGCCTGCTCCAAGGACTCCGTCAGCCTCTTCCCGATCCCTTCCTTTACCACTAAACGGTCGATGAGAATCTCGATATTGTGCTTGATATTCTTGTCCAGGCGGATCTCCTCGGAAAGTTCATACAGGTTTCCGTCGATCCGGATGCGCACATAGCCGGACTTTCTCGCCTGGGAGATCACCTTCTCATGCTGGCCCTTGCGGCCGCGCACGACCGGGGAAAACAGCTGCAGGCGGGTCTTCTCCGGGAGCGCCATCAGCGTATCCGTCATCTGGTCAACCGTTTGCCGTTTGATCTCTCTTCCGCACTCCGGGCAATGCACGATCCCGCAGCGCGCGTACAGCAAACGGAAATAATCGTAGATCTCCGTAACGGTTCCAACCGTCGACCTTGGGTTGTGATTCGTTGACTTCTGATCAATGGAAATCGCCGGCGGAAGTCCTTCGATGCTCTCCACCTTCGGCTTCTCCATCTGACCGAGGAACTGGCGCGCATAGCTGGAAAGGGATTCCATGTATCTGCGCTGTCCCTCCGCATAGATTGTGTCAAACGCGAGACTGCTCTTGCCGGACCCGGACAGACCGGTCATGACGACAAATTCATTGCGGGGGATATCAAGATCGATATTCTTCAGATTATGCTCCGCAGCGCCCCGGACGCGGATGTATCTGCTGACATTCCGCATGGGCGCAGGTGAGTGCTCCGGCATATCATTCTCTCCTTTTTCTTCTCACTCCTGCTGCAGGTATCGTTTCCTTCATTCCACTCACTCCTGCTGCAGGCATCGTTTCCTTCATTCCACTCACTCCTGCTGCAGGCATCGTTTCCTTCATTCCACTCACTCCTGCTGCAGGTACCGTTTCAATTCAATCATGCGGTCACGCAGCTGTGCCGCTGCCTCGAAGTTCAGATCGGCAGCTGCCTTCTTCATCTGCTTCTCGACCTCCTTGATAACCTTCTGCAGCTCCTCGCGGCTCATGGACTCCGGTTCCTTCTCGAACTGGTCCTCCACCTTCGCGATATCCTTCGAGATGGCGATCAGATCCCGCACCTTCTTGCGGATCGTTGTCGGTGTGATGCCATGCGCCTCGTTGTAAGCCTGCTGCGCAGCCCGGCGCCGGTTGGTCTCATCGATCGCAGCCTTCATGGACTGTGTGATGGTATCCGCGTACATGACAACATGTCCCTCGGAATTGCGGGCTGCCCTGCCGATGGTCTGAATCAGGGAAGTCTCCGATCGCAGGAAGCCTTCCTTGTCCGCATCCAGAATCGCGACCAGCGTGATCTCCGGTATGTCGAGTCCCTCCCGGAGAAGATTGATTCCGACCAGAACATCAAATACCCCAAGTCTCATGTCGCGGATGATCTTTGTCCGCTCCAGGGTGTCAATGTCCGAATGCAGATAATTGACGCGGATCCCGGCTTCCTTCAGATACTCCGTCAGGTCTTCCGCCATCCGCTTCGTCAGGGTCGTGACAAGAATCTTGTTGCCCTTTTCCGTCTCCCGGTTGATCTCGCCCACCAGGTCATCCACCTGACCTGCCACCGGACGCACATCAATCGCAGGATCCAAAAGTCCGGTCGGACGGATAATCTGCTCCGCCCTCAGCAGCTCGTGATCCTTCTCATACGGTCCCGGCGTCGCGGAAACAAACAGAATCTGATCGATCCTTTCCTCAAACTCCTCGAAGCGCAGCGGCCGGTTGTCCTTTGCGCTGGGCAGGCGGAATCCGTAATCCACCAGAGTTGTTTTGCGCGCCTGGTCTCCGTTGTACATCGCACGCAGCTGGGGAAGTGTCATATGAGATTCGTCGACAATGATCAGGAACTCATCCGGGAAATAATCCAGCAATGTCTGCGGCGGCATCCCTGCCTCACGGCCTTCCATATGGCGGGAATAGTTCTCAATCCCGGAGCAGAATCCGGTTTCCCGCAGCATCTCAATGTCATAATTCGTCCGCTCCCGGATCCTCTGTGCCTCCAGAAGCTTATCCTCGGAGCGGAAATACGCCACCTGCTGCTCCAGTTCCTTCTCGATCCGATTCACCGCCTCCAGCACCTTTGCCTCCGGCGTGACATAATGAGAAGCCGGAAAGATGCCGACAAAGCTCAGAGCACTCAGCGCCCTGCCTGTCAGCGGATCAATCTTCGTGATCCGGTCGATCTCGTCTCCGAAGAACTCTACACGATATGCGAAGGCATCCGTCTCCGCCGGAAAAATATCCAGGACATCGCCCCGCACACGGAAGGTCGACCGGTGAAAATCCACATCGCTCCGGTCGTAGTGCAGCTGCACCAGCTTGCGCAGGACCTCATTCCTCTCCCGCTCCTCACCGACACGCAGATACAGCGCCATCTCCTTAAAGTCAATGGGGCTTCCCAATCCGTAAATGCACGAGACGGAGCTCACGACGATGACGTCGTTTCGGCTTGTCAGCGAGGCCGTCGCCGAGAGGCGCAGCCTGTCGATCTCATCGTTGATCGATGAGTCCTTTTCGATGTAGGTGTCGGTCTGCGGCACATATGCTTCCGGCTGATAGTAATCATAGTAGGAAACAAAATATTCAACCGCATTCTCCGGAAAGAACTCCTTAAACTCCCCGTACAGCTGCGCCGCCAGTGTTTTGTTGTGTGCAATCACAAGCGTCGGCCGGCCAAGCTGCTGAATGATATTCGCCATCGTGAAGGTCTTTCCGGAGCCGGTCACGCCAAGCAAAGTCTGTGCCTGGTTGCCGCCTCGAAATCCTTCAACCAGGGCTTCAATCGCTTCCGGCTGATCGCCGGTGGGCTGATACTCCGAATGAAGCTTGAAGTCCATGGGATGATACCTCACAATCAATCATCTGTATGTCATCTTCCACTGAAGCATGACAGCAGGAATGCTGCATACAATGTGGAATTAAGTTTAGCACTCAACCCTTGAATAACGAGTTGAATAGCAGTTGAATAGCAATAAATATAGTATACCACTCCATACAGGCCGACGCAAACATTTGTTCTGACATTCGGTGGTAAGAGGAGCCCCAATGAGCTCTCGCCTGACTGGCATGTCCGTGTCTATCCTCCTGGTACCAGTTCACCCGAAGGCTGAAATTACTCCTGCTTTTCCTTTGGCACCTCGCAAATCGTGCCGCCTCCCACCACATTTTCCCCTATGTACAGGACAACTGCCTGTCCGATGGTCAATGCACGCTGCGGTTCATGGAACAGAATCTCCACCTTTCCCCCTTCCAGCACTCTGGCCGTTGCTGCGGCTTCTTTCGCACGATAACGCGGCTTTGCGGTAACCTCACAGGAATAGCCCACCGGCGGGGTTTCTGTATCACCATCTGCAAAATGTTCAGGTGCCTCGCTCCATTTTCCCCAGTCGGGCGTCCAGATCCAGTTGAAGTCCTCCGCGATGAGACGCCCGGAGAACAAACCGCTCTGAGGCGTAAGAACAACCTGATTCTTTTCGGTATCAATCCGGCTTACATACAGCGGAGCAGGAAGAGCAAGTCCAAGACCGCGCCGCTGACCGATGGTGTAGCGGATCAATCCTTTGTGCCTGCCAAGAACATGCCCCTCTTCATCTACGAAATCTCCCTCCGGAGCCGGTTTCCCGGTTCTTCTCTCGATAAAGTCAGCATATTTGCCGGCCGGTACAAAACAGATGTCCTGCGAATCAGGCTTACCGGAATTCACGAACCCGTGATGCCTGGCAATCTCCCGGATCTCCTCCTTATCTGTATATTCACCGAGTGGGAAAACTGCATGCGCAAGCTGCTCCTGCGTCAGAGAATACAGGACATAGGTCTGATCCTTCTCCAGGCCCCTTGCGCGCAGAAGCTGCCACCTGCCGCTCTTTTCGTCAAACGCGGTTCGCGCGTAATGCCCGGTCACAACCGCCTCGCAGCCCAGTTCCTGCGCACGCAAAAACAGCTTACCGAACTTCATATATCGATTACAATCGATGCATGGGTTCGGAGTGCCGCCCGCCTGGTAGATCCGGACAAAGCGGTCAATCACCTTTTCTCCGAACTCCGATGAGAAGTTAAAGACATAGTAAGGCATCCCCAGCTTCCGCGCGACACTGCGGGCATCCTCCACATCATCCAGGCTGCAGCAGGTATGAGGATTCTCCTTCCCGACAGCATCGGCAGTGTCTGAGGCCGCCTTTACTGCAGTATCGGTTCTGTCGGAATCCGTTTTATCTGCCGGCGAGAACTCCTCTCCCTGCAGCAGCTTCATCGTGCAGCCAATGCAAGTATATCCTCTCTCTATCATGAGAGCGGCAGCCACCGAACTGTCGACGCCGCCGCTCATTGCTATCAATGCTTTTTTCTTCATCTTACTGTCCACTATCTGTGAAGTGCTTAAGTTCTTCTTAGGATCTGCTGCTCAGGATATCATCCAGATACTTCGTCATCTCAAAGACAAGTCCGTCGCAATGTGTCTTCCGCACAATCCCCTTGCTGGCAGATGCTGCAAGAAGATCTCTGCACTGGGTACTGTCATGCTTCTGTTTGAATTCCCGAATCATGGCCGTCGACGCATCTTTCTCAAACCCTGCAAGCCCCAGAATCATGGTGGCAGCTGTCAGGACACCACACATTCCGCCATGATGCATGCCGCTTCCGAACAGATTACCGAGCTTGTCGGATTGCTCCTCGGTCAACCCGGTCACATCGCGGAACGGGACCAACAGTGATTGCGCGCAGTTGTAGTGGCGTGTTGTACATGCTCTCTTTTCTTCGACTTCCTGAAGGTGATTCATGGTATTTTCCTCTCTTTTCCTGTTTCCCACCTGCCCACGCTTTCCGCTCTTCAGTACCGCTCCGCGGTGAGAATTGCGACGGACCGCGGGCGCATGGCGACCCGCTTCCAGGCCATTCCCCGCTCTTCCCCGCCTGTCGAGAGATACAGATGCCAGCTGCGGCCATCCGGAAGATCCGGCAGTGTGATGTCCACGCTCTCCCAGTACACGTTCACGCAGACACAGACAATATCGTCCATCTCCAGTCTCTCGTCGTATCCTGCGTAGACAATATAGAAAGCCTTCGTCTCCTTTGTGACCAGCGCATTCCATGGCGTTCCCGCGTGAACCGAGATATTCGGGAAGCCGCACCGGGCAGAGCGAAGATCCCTGCGCACGCATTCATGCTGTTTGCGGAATGCTATGACATCTCTCGTAAACTCCAGCATGGAGCGGTTCCGGTCACAATAATTCCAGTTCAGCCAGCTGATCTCATTGTCCTGGCAGTAACCATTGTTGTTGCCGAACTGCGTGTTCGCGAATTCATCCCCTGCAGGGAACATCGGCGTACCACGGCTCATCATCAGAACCGCCATTGCATTTTTCATCATGCGGATCCTGAGCGCTTCGACCTCCGGATCCAGGCTCGGTCCCTCACACCCGCAATTCCAGCTGCGGTTATCATTCGTACCGTCCGTATTGTTCCAGCCATTCACCTCGTTGTGCTTCTCATTGTAGGTATACAGATCGTACAGCGTGAACCCGTCATGACAGGTCAGGAAATTCACGGACGAGTTGTATCCGAGATAGCCGTGCGGACTGCGGCCTTGCTCCGAGGATTCTTTCGAATACAGATCGGGGGACCCGATCATGCGCCGCGACGCCTCCGGCGCCACCCAGTAATCCCCCTTCAAAAATGACCGCATGTCATCTCTGTATTTCCCGTTCCATTCTGCCCACCGGTTCCAGGCAGGGAAGCTTCCGACCTGATACAGACCGCCGGCGTCCCAGGCCTCGGCGATCAGCTTCACATCGGCAAGCAGCGGATCCTTCGCAAGCCGCTGCAGAAGCGGCGGATACTGCATCGGCGAACCATCTTCATTTCGCCCGAGAATGCTGGCAAGATCAAATCGGAATCCGTCAATATGATAATTTGTCACCCAATGATGCAGGCATTCCACGATCATCTCCTGGACAACCGGGTGATTGCAGTTCACCGTATTGCCGCAGCCGGAGAAGTTGTAATAGTCGCCCTCCGGTGTCAGCATATAGTAGATATTGTTGTCAAAGCCCTTGAAATTGATGAAAGAGCCATTCTCATTTCCCTCTGCCGTGTGGTTGAATACGACATCCAGGATGACCATGATGCCTGCTTCATGGAGACTGCGGATCAGCTCCCTGAGCTCACTGCCTTCCCGGTTGTACTCCTCCCGGAAGGTGTAGCTCGCGTTCGGCGCAAAGTAGCTGACCGTATTGTAGCCCCAGTAATCCATAAGGCGCTTGCCTTCGTGGTTGCGCAGGTCCTGCATCTCATCGAATTCAAAGATCGGCATCATCTCCACCGCAGTGACGCCAAGCCATTTCAGATAGGGGATCTTCTCGCGCAGACCCTCAAAAGTGCCCGGCGCGGAAACACCTGCATTTGCACCCATCGTAAATCCACGCACATGCAACTCGTAGATGATCAGGTCTTCCATATTCAGACGCTGATAGGAATGATCGCCCCAGTCATACGCATGGCGCACGACCCTCGCATGGTACACGCCCTCTTCCGACTGCCGCTCTCCCCATACCTTCTGGCCGGTGACAGCCTTTGCATAGATATCCAGCAGGACATGGTTCTTGTCGAACAGAAGTCCCTTCTTCGGATCCCACGGGCCGTCCACGCGATAGGCATATTCAAACTGCGTGATATCAAGTCCGAATACAACCATCGACCACACATCCCCGATCCGATAATTCTCCGGAAATGGAATCACTGCGTAGGGTTCCTTCTCCAGCCGCCGGAACAAAAGCAGTTCAACGGCGGAGGCCCCATTGGAATGGATCGTGAAGCTGACAGCCCCTCCATATCCCAGCGCATGTGCTCCGTACGATTCGTACAGTCCCGGGCAGACGGCATATCCCGCCACACTGTCCCTGGGCTGGAGCATGTCTATATCCTGCTGAATGTTATAGTTCGCCATATCTTCATACTTTCCCCGCGGGCATGCATCGCCCGCGCAGGGTTATTTGCTTCCTGTATCTATTATCTATGCGCACCCGCAGGCCTTTGGCCTGGTTGGTTACGCAAGGAAGGGGAGGCCGGCAAAACACCAGTCTCCCCCTTTCTTTCAGGATATCACTGTTCTGAGTCCGGCCGCTGATCTGATGACCCGCGTCCGTTCAGCCATCTTCCATCAAAGCTTCGGGCCAGCCTCAACCAGAGCCTTGCCGGCTTCGTTGGTCTCATACTTCTTGAAGTTCTTGATGAAACGCTCTGCAAGATCTTTTGCCTTCGCATCCCACTCGGAAGCATCCGCATAGGTGTCGCGCGGATCCAGGATCGCCGGATCAACGCCCGGAAGCTCTGTCGGAACCTCGAAATCGAAGTACGGAATCTTCTTGGTCGGAGCCTTCAGCACATCGCCATTCAGGATCGCGTCGATGATGCCGCGGGTATCCTTGATGGAGATACGCTTGCCGGTGCCGTTCCAGCCGGTGTTGACCAGATAAGCCTTCGCTCCGCTCTTTTCCATTCTCTTCACCAGCTCTTCGCCGTACTTGGTCGGATGCAGCTCCAGGAATGCCTGGCCGAAGCAAGCAGAGAAGGTCGGGGTCGGCTCAGTGATGCCGCGCTCGGTTCCGGCCAGCTTTGCTGTGAATCCGCTCAGGAAGTAGTACTGCGTCTGCTCCGGAGTCAGGATGGAAACCGGCGGAAGTACGCCAAATGCGTCCGCGGACAGGAAGATAACATTCTCCGCTGCCGGGCCGGAGGAGATCTTGTTTACGTTCTTCGCGATCTTCTCGATGTGCTCGATCGGATAGGAAACACGGGTGTTCTCGGTGACGGACTTGTCAGCAAAATCGATCTTGCCGTTCGCATCAACCGTAACATTCTCCAGCAGAGCATCTCTGCGGATGGCGTTGTAGATATCCGGCTCGGATTCCTTATCCAGGTTGATGACCTTCGCATAGCAGCCGCCCTCGAAGTTGAAGACGCCGTTGTCGTCCCAACCGTGCTCGTCATCGCCGATCAGCAGTCTCTTCGGGTCAGTGGAGAGCGTGGTCTTGCCGGTTCCGGACAGACCGAAGAAGATCGCGGTGTTCTTGCCTTCCATATCGGTGTTGGCGGAGCAATGCATGGAAGCGATGCCCTGCAGCGGCAGATAGTAGTTCATCATGGAGAACATACCCTTCTTCATCTCGCCGCCGTACCAGGTGTTCAGGATGACCTGCTCGCGGCTGGTGATGTTGAATGCCGCACAGGTAGAGGAGTTCATGCCAAGCTCTTTGTAGTTCTCAACCGCAGCCTTGGACGCATTGTAAACAACGAAGTCCGGCTTGAAGTTCTCAAGCTCTTCCTCAGACGGCTGGATGAACATGTTCTTGACAAAATGTGCCTGCCACGCAACTTCCAGGATGAAGCGGATCGCCATGCGGGTGTCCTTGTTCGCGCCGCAGAATGCATCGACGACAAACAGTCTCTTGCCGCTGAGCTGCTTGATCGCAAGATCCTTGACAGTCGCCCAGACTTCTTCGCTCATCGGATGGTTGTCGTTCTTGTAGCCCTCGGTGGTCCACCATACGGTGTCCTTGGAGTTCTCGTCCATGACGATGTACTTGTCTTTGGGAGAACGTCCGGTGTAAATGCCGGTCATAACGTTGACCGCGTCAAGCTCCGTGAGCTGTCCCTTATCATAACCGGTCAACTCCGGCTTCATCTCTTCCTCAAACAGGAACTCATATGACGGATTGTGGACGATCTCTTTGACGTCCTTGATGCCATACTGGCCAAGATCGATGTTTGCCATTGATTCTAACCTCTTTCTTTGAAAACAATTGACTGTAGTAACGCATTATTCGAAAAAGCGCCTGATTAACGCCTTTTTTCACGGATGTATTATAGCGAACAGACCTGTAAAAATCAATCATCTGACATACATTTTCCAAAAGCGGTGTTTTGCGGCGATTCAGACGAGATCCGCTTTCTGTCTTCGATTCTTTTTAACTATGAACCGCAGCTTCATGGTACACTGTCTTTATGGACAGTCTTTATGAATACCGGTTCCCGGCGTTCCGGATTCCGGCTTCCCCGGGGTGTATGTCTGCCGCCGGCAAGCTTGAATGATTCGAAAAAGCGAGGTGTAAAAATGTCTGTATCAGAAGATGTCAGGAATATGAAATCTGTCTCCCCCCTTGTGGCGTCTGCCGATTCGGCTGTGCGCAATGAGGCGCTGCGTCTTGCCGCGCTTGCGCTGAAGGAGCATCAGGATGAGATCTTCGAGGCAAACCGGGAGGATCTTCAGCGCGCGGAGAAGGCCGGCATCGCCCCGGCAGTGATGAAACGGCTGAAGTTCGATGCGCATAAGCTGTCGGACTGCCTCGCGGGCATCGACAGTCTGATGGCGCTGGAGAATCCGACCGGCCGGATCACGCTGCACCGGCAGCTGGATGAGGGGCTGATCCTGAAGCGGGTGACGGTGCCCATCGGCGTGATCGGGATTATCTTTGAGGCGCGTCCTGACGCGCTCGTACAGATCAGCTGCCTGTGCATCAAGAGCGGAAACTGCGCCGTCCTGAAGGGCGGAAAGGAAACCGCCTCCACCAACAAGGTCCTCTTTACACTGATCGAGCAGGCCGCCATTCAGGCAGGGCTTCCGAAGGGATGCCTTCTGCAGGTTTCCGCACACAGTGAGATCGACGAGCTTTTAACCTGCGATGACAGTGTAGACCTCCTGATCCCCCGCGGGTCAAATGCATTTGTCCGCTATATTATGGACCACACGAAGATCCCGGTCATGGGACACTCAGACGGTGTCTGCCATACCTACGTGGACAAGGCTGCAGATATGGATCTCGCGATTCCGATCCTGATCGACGCGAAGACACAGTATACCGCCGCCTGCAATGCAACGGAAACACTCCTTGTGCACCGCGGCATCGCAGACGCATTTCTGCCGAAGGCAGCAAAAGCGCTGGCGCAGGCAGGCGTGAAGCTGCGCGGAACGCAGGAGGTATCTGAGATTCTGGCACGATCCGCAAGCCTTTCTGACTGTGATCTGGCCGCGGAGAGCAGCGCAGCATCTGCCCCGTATCCGTCCGGATTCGCCGCGGAGGATATCATGACCGAAGAGGACTTCAACACAGAATACCTGGACCTTGTCCTCTCTGTGAAGCTTGTGGACAGCGTGGAAGAAGCGGCAGCGCACATCAACCGCTTCGGCTCACATCATACCGACTGCATCCTGACGCAGGACGACGAGGCGGCGATGCGCTTTATGGCGCTGGTGGATTCCGCCGGCGTATACCGGAACTGTTCCACCCGCTTTGCGGACGGATTCCGCTATGGCTTCGGCGCAGAGGTTGGGATCTCAACGGGGAAGCTGCACGCGCGTGGCCCGGTCGGCCTGGACGGTCTCGTCACGTACAAATATTTATTGGAAGGAAGCGGTCAGATCGTCGCGGACTACGCCTCACAGGCAAAGCAGTTTCATTTCAAGGATCTGTGAAGAAGGTTCGGTGCCAAACGCGTGCCACCGGCACGCAGCACTGTGACAAGAACACCGCTTGCGTTCTGGAATATGCTTCTAAAGTAAGGCAAGATCCTTCCGTAACACCTCCCGGAATATCTGCCGGAGATGCTTCTGGGAATGAGAAAAAGCTCTGCAAAAATGCCTTGCAAAATGCACAAAAATCCGTTTTTTAGTCTTGACTCGGTGCAAAATCCTACTATAATTGTATATGATATGTTTGAACAAGGATTCTGTAGAGTGGGTGGATATTGCTATGCCAAAGTCAAAATTTGAAGCCATTTACAAGGAACTCAAAGCAGATATTGAATCAGAGCGGCTGCCTTACCAGTCCCTGATGCCGTCGGAGAACCAGCTGATCGTGCGGTTCAGCTGTTCGCGCAATACCGTGCGCCGCGCGATCGCAATGCTTGCCGAGGAAGGGTATGTACAGCCCATGCATGGCAGAGGCGTCCGGATCATTTACACCAAGACGCAGACGCCGCCGTTTTTGATTGCGGGGATTGAGTCTTTCGGGGAGAGCGCCAGACGGAACAATCTGAAGACGACGACAAAGCTGATCCGTTTTACCGAGCTGATTGCGGATGACCACATCTCGGCGCGGACCGGATTCGCGATCGGAACAGAGCTCTACTATGTGCAGAGAGTCCGTTCTCTGGACGGAGATCCGTGTGTCTTTGACATCAACCTTTTCGACAAGAAGCTGGTGCCGGGACTGACGAAGGAGATCTGCGTAAGTTCGATCTACAAGTATATCGAGAAAGAGCTGAACATGAGCATCGTGATGAGCAAGCGTACGATCACGGTGGAGCGCATTACGCAGATTGATGAAGACTGCCTGGATCTGAAGGGCTATGACACGCTCGCGGTGGTCACCGGACAGACCTTCAACTCAGAGGGCGTCATGTTCGAGTGGACGCAGTCCCGTCATCGTCCGGATTACTTCACGTTCCAGACTACGGCGATGCGCCACAAAGAGAAGAAGACCACGCCGCAGGAAGATGGCGGCGGCTGGGAGGACGGCATCTGAAACAGCCATTCCTGCTGCCTGTCGCCAGGCAGTGAACCGCATCTGAAATCTCTGCTGACCGTTTGTCCGCAGCCGGCTCGTACACCGCGCCAGCTGCGGTTTTTGTTTTCTGTCACCCCATTCTGCCAGGGTCCCTGTCCCGCAAAGGCAATCGATCCCGACAGGGGTTTCTGCTTTTTATTCTTCCATTCTGTCAATGTCAGGATCCGACAGGTATACAATCGCTGTCCGTCTCTCATTCAGCGCCGGTATGTATCTATTTTCTTCGATATGATGAAACCGGAATCCCAGCCGCTGCATCACCCGGCAGGAGGCGTCATTTCCCTGATAATAATCCGCCCACACTCTTCGCATGCCAAGATCTCTCCGGGCATGGGCCAGAACAGCAGCGGCAGCTTCCGTCATAATTCCCTGATGCCAGTAAGGCTCCGCAAGCCAGTAGCCAAGATCCGCCTCGACCCGGAGTGACTGTACCGCCTCAGCCTGCGTCTCCCCCGTGTCCTGTGCGCAGCGCACACCGCCGTTCGGCGCTCCCGCATCCTCATGCGCATCCTTCTTCGCTTCTGCATCCTCTTCCGAAATACCCGGTTTCGTACAGATCAGGGGATCTTCACTTTGACGTTCATCGAAATGTGTTAAGACCGTGCCATTTCCGTCTACCAGCCGGAAATTCTGCAGTCCGACGGAGCCGACCGGCTGTGCCGAGTCCCGGAGTGTAATCGCGTAGATCTCCGGTCTTGTCAGAACCTCCCGGATCGCGATCCGGCTGTCCGCCACATCCATATGCGGCAGCCATCCCGCCCGCGGTCCGATCTTTGGACTTTTGGCCCAGCCAAACAGCGCAGCGGCATCCTCCGGAAGCCAGGGTCTTAGTACCAGACGGTCCGTCACCAGGCAATGATGCTCATTCAAAGAGGCGTGGATGAGTTCTCCGCTCCGGTACACCAGCTTCATGGAGAAAAACGGTATCACCGTATTCAGAATCAGCGGCAGAAAGATTCTGTCTCCCGCCCAGTGAGGAATCCTGGTCAGTTCCTCCTTCGGAAGCCATTCCAATGTTCCTTCTTCACACTGCTTCAGTTCGATCTGCGCCGGTTCACCCGCTGTATCCGCACCGCTCTGCACATCCGCATCCATACACCCCGCGGACAGGTCCGGTACCGCACACGGCTTCCCGCCGCGTACCGTGAATCCGTTCCTGTCGTGAAATCCCATCACGGTAAACAGATGCATGTATTCCGTCTCGTCCTCATCCGACACAAAGGTAACGATGCCGCAGTATCGGTAGTCATCGATACGAAGTCCGGTTTCCTCCCGGACCTCGCGTCGCATACACTCCTGCGGCGTCTCCCCCTTCTCAAACTTCCCGCCGACGCCAATCCATTTTCCATGATTGATGTCATGCTTTTTCGAAATCCTGTGCATCATCAGAACGCATTCATCTTTGATGATGTGCACCAGTGTTGTTTCCTTCATCGTATGTCAGATAATATCCCTCTCTGGCAAATCTCCGGCCCCACGCGGTCTGCTCCACCGCTGTTGCTGTGGGCACGGCACTCTTTTATACCTCATAAGCACCGCGAACCAGGCGCTTCTCAAACTCCTCTCTCGGAAGCGGCTTATCAAAATAATACCCCTGCGCGCGGAAGCAATCCATCTCCTTCAGCATCCTGATCTGATCCGGCGTCTCCACGCCCTCCGCGATGCATCGCATTCCCAGCTCCGTCGCCATCGATATCACGTGCTTCATCATGACCGCGCTCCGGTCCCGCGTATCCGTCGTGTAGGTCAGAAAGCTCCTGTCGATCTTCAGTTCACTGAACGGGATGTCCCGCAGCATGCTCATGGAAGAATAACCCACGCCAAAATCATCCACGGATGTCCGGATTCCCTCCTCCTTCAGCTTGCAGACAAGCTCTTTCATACGCTGCATGTGGGTCGTGCCTGTTGTCTCCGTCAGCTCCACAATGATCAGCTCATGAGGAATGTTGTACCGCTCTACCACCTGCACGATCTGCTTCGACAGCTCCGGATTATTCAGATGCATCCGGGAAAAATTCGTGGAGATCTCCACCGGTTTCCCGCCGTGGTCCATCCAGTTCCTGATATCCTGGCAGGCATGCCCCAGGACGTAGAAATCAAGGTCGCACACCCGCCTGCTGCGCTCAAGCACAGGTATGAATTCATCCGGAGGAATCACCTTTCCGTTCTGCACCCACCGGCACAGAGCCTCCGCACCGATCACCTCATTTGTCAGGAGGGAGACCTTCGGCTGATAGAATACCCTGAATTCCTCTTTCGCCATCGCCTTCGGAAATGAATGCTCGATATGCTTTGCATTCTCCATCATACGGAGCATCTGTCGGTCGTAGAACAGATACGGCGTATGCCTGACGAATCTGGCCGTATTCATGCAGGCCTGCGCAGCATCCACCATTTCCGAGGTTCTGCGAATCTCCCTGCCGCCCGGACAGACCCCTGCCGTGGCCGAAACCCTGTATCGCTCATCCGCACTGTCACCGTAGGAAATGTAGATTCCCTGCAGCATCTCCAGGAAACGGTCCGTCTTTTCCTTCCGAACAACGGCACCCAGATTGTCTCCGCCGACTCTCCAGACTGCCTCCGGTTTCTCCAGAATACTCTCCAGCCTTTTGATGAACCTGCTCAAAACGATGGTCCCGTTGTCCCGTCCGATCTGACTGTTCATCTCCCCGGTACTGTTCACATTCATAAAGAAGACCGCGTAGTCCTCGATCTTCCCGCTCTGAATCAGGTCTGTAATCCGGTAGATCCCATAACGCAGATTTTTCGAATTCAGCTCCGGATCATGTGATACAGAGTGTCTGAACCCATTCAGAAGATAAACACTCTTCTTGACCAGCGCAAACCCGGCGATCATCTTCTTCGCCAGATACCGCTCCGATTCGTCCCAGGACTCACCCATGCGCGGATGAACCCTGAAAATAATCACCGTGCCCGCAAACGTCTCTCTCTCCCAGGCCTCGGGCTCCGCCTCCATGTCCGGATTATCGCTGTAATACGACACAATCTGGCGGACTCTCCCGCTCCGTCTTGCCCCCTCTCCGGGCACTTCCTCGAACTCAACCTGGCCAATCTTGAGTATCGGTGCAATACGACGGATATTTTCCGTATCCTCTTCACAGACAAATGACAGGATCTCCTCTTCTTTCATGAGAAAATCCTGAAGCAGCCCAAACTGATCCTGTTCTCCCATCACGCCACGTCCATTCATTACGAATCAGCAACCATTCAGCATCGCTTCCGCGATACCCTCATTATAGTCATGTCAGCTCAACTAAACAAGTGGGAATTGGGCAGATCCGGCAGAACACCTGCCCGCGGAAAGCGGCAGCTGCAAGATAACACCACGTTTCCCGGAGCCCGGTCCTGTGATATGATAGCGATGTTACTATTCACGGCCGCTCTGAGACTGAATCCTGACTCGTCACGCCCCAGTGTAAGAGGCAGATTCAAGGCTCAGAGCATGGCCGCGAAGCGGGAACTTCCCCCACAACCGTGAACAGAAGCTGCGAAGCAGCGACAGACGTGCGAAGCACGGATGGTTCACGGTCTGAGGGGAAGAGACCGTGAATAGTAACATGGCTATGTCGTTCCATGAAACATGACAGGAAACAGGCAGGAGAGAAATGATATGAGTATCCGACACGCAGAAAAAAAAGATATCACTGACATGCTTCGTCTTCTGACGGAGGTAAACATGGTCCACCACACGATCCGCCCGGATCTCTTCAAGGGACCCGCGACCAAGTACTCCCGCGAGGAGCTGGAGCAAAAGCTGCAGATCGAAAAAGACCCGATCTTCGTCTATACCGATGACAAAGATCAGGTCCTTGGCTATATCTTCTGCGAGTCCGAAGAGATTCCGGAGAGCCCGCTGCGCACCGGCATCCGGACGCTGTATATCGATGATCTGTGTGTCTATGAGACAGCCCGCGGGCAGCATGTCGGCCGGCAGCTCTACGAATATGTCATCGACTACGCCCGCGCAAAGGGCTTCTACAACGTGACCCTGCATGTCTGGGGTGGAAATGACTCCGCACTGAAGTTTTATCAAAAGATGGGAATGCAGAACCAATATACCTGCCTGGAACAGATCCTGTAGCCCGGGCAGAGGGAAAATATAATCACTCCCGACCTCTATGAAAAGCTGGTCTCACGACTGAGACCAGCATCTTTTTTTATATCGGTTATATCGGTTTAAATAAACAGCCTCCGCTTCCTCCATAAAAGTGCTCCCGCTCCAAGAATCAGGATGCTGCCGAGGATCGTAAAGAGCCGCGTGCCGGGGCCTCCCGTGGCGGGAAGATTATAGGTTGCCATCTCCCGATTGATCATCGTAACAGCAGATCCATCATTCGACTCTTCGCAATAGCCCAGCTCGTCTCCGGAGCCGACTTTGTAGGTGACATTCACGCTGCCGTTGGTGTCAACCTCTTCCACGTAATATCGGAAGGAACGAAGAACCGTCCCGTCCTCTGCCTTCACCTCGAGCGGAAGACCGCTGATCAAAGCAGCCGGCCACCGCCAGATCGTATTTCCTGACGCATCGGTTCCGTCAGGCTGCGCTGTGATCGTATATCTGCCTGTCGCTTCGTCGAAGGAAATCCCCTCCGCTTCCTGCAGGTTTCCGCCGGTATAGGCATTTTTATCGCTGTCGGCCACGAGGCCGGATCCCTGATAGGCCACCTGCTTCAGAACAAAGCTGACCGAACCGTCCCTGGTCTTTGTGATGTCTTTGCCTTCCGCGCTCATCCAACGCTTCACAGCACTGAGATTCGTGTATGTATATGTCACATCCGGAAGCTTGTTCCGAATTGTAATCGTTCCGGACTGTATGCCGGAATTGTTCTCATAGGTTGTCTCAGACACATCGTATGCGGACCCGGCGTGTTCGACAACATGATAGGAATAATAAACGGTCTCCCCCTCGCTGTTCGTTCCCTTTATCGGCAGGGAGGGAAATGTCATCGTCCATCCGTTCTCCGCGCTGAGCTGATAACGGTGTGTCTCTCCATCCCATTCACAGCTCCCGCCCCGGGAAAGAGCATCTTCCTGCCTCATATCCGCACTGGAAGCAGCCGAAGCCATCATCCTTGCTGCAGGAATAATATTGACTGCAACAGAGTCATCGTCTGACTTCTCATTATTAAAGTACAGGCCCAGATAGTATTCTGTCACTTCATAAATCTCATTTTCCGATTTATAAATCTTCTCGACAGGAGGCACTTTGTAATCAAATATAGTAGTCGTTTTGGAACCGGCGACTGTCTCTGCAGGGTCCACTGTTTTTTGCAGCCGCTCCTGATATGGCCAGCCGGCTATGACCTGGAGTATCGCCGGCCCCCGCGACGTCGCTTCAATATGGACGGTGTCCCCGGCATGCACCGAATAGCTCCTCTTGCGTTCATTTTCCCACCAATAATACCCTGTCTTCAGTCCGAGCGAATACTCTGTAATCACTCCCTCGTCAGACTGACTCATCAGGCTGACCGAAGTGCTCTGACTGTCCTCTTCGGGCTGTTCCGTGCTTTCTGTCCGATACAGATCAAATGTGACGGGCTCGGCAGGTCCTGCCGTCTCATCGGTCCCCTTGAACCATTTCTTGTTAACCGTAATGGAGGTGCGCTCTTCCTCTGTATTCGTGATCGTTATTTCATGTGTCGTCAGGCTATAGTTCCCATCGGAAACCTCATAGTCCTGAATCAACGGATTCTCCACCACATAATATCCATAGTACCGGGTGATGCCGCCTTCCGTTGTCTGCAGCGGCAGATTCGGTATGGTCAGCGTCCAGTCGTCCGAAAGGGAGGAAACATCCGCACCATCTTTTTGAATGGTATAGGTTCCGACAGCGGTGCCACCCTCTGTCGGGGGCGTTTCAAATGCGCCTTCCGTGCTTTCTGCCCGGTACAGAGTGAACGTAATGCTGTTCACCGGCTCCGGACCGGAAAGCACTGACCCGTCCTTCGCTCTCCACGCCTTCCTGATGGTCAGATTCGTTTTCGTACTCTCATTTTGAAAGACCGGCACCCCGTCCAGGCGGTTCGTACACGCCTCATCAACATAGTAAACAGGGTTCGAGGCGACATAGGACGTTTCCTCTCCGGAGATATATCTGTTCACAACAATCTTGGCGTAGTATACCGAAGAGTCCGTCAGATACTCTGTATCCGAATCATCAACCGATGTCAGATCCTCAGACTCTTCGATCTTATACACGAACTCATTGACCTCATTCGGACAATTGTTTCTGTCATAGATTATGCTGTCGAACGTAATGTCCTGACCGATATTTATCTTCGTCTGAAGCTGTTCCCACGCTCCCCCCTGCTTTTCAGACAGGATAAAACGGAAGCCGTTGACGTTCGCGCTCCTTCGGTCAATGTTCTTATATGCTTTCAGATTCCTGCTGTCGGGTGAATCCAGGCTATGATTGTGATAATGCCACTCGTTGCTGCCGTTGGTGGAATCCGCAACCATAACTCCGGCGCAGGCTCCTCCGCCTGTGTTCACGGCTCCGTTCGGGTTGATGACAACTCCCATACTCTCTTCCATGTAGACAGTGCCGTCATTCACCATATTGAACACAACCGCATGCGTCAGCCAGTCAATCGACTCCTCCTGCTTCGATATATATGCGGATGGCTGCTGCCCATTGATATGGTATCTCTGAATGGTCAGATTCGTGGAGGTGCAGTTCATGATCAGACGCTGATTCGGATTCAGCCGCAGATCCAGAGTATTCTCATCAAGCCTGTCACCGTCAAACTTTACGATGTATGTTCCCGCCGGCAGGTTCGTGAGGTCAATCGTCTTGTCAAAGGTTCCCCCGAGACTGTCCAGCTGATCAAACTTTGTTCCGATCGATTGGATAACCGCCGCGACATCGATCGTGCTGTTCCTTACAACAGTGCCATCTCCGAGATGGTCAAACTGAAATTCTCCTCTGTCATACTGTCCGGTCGCTGTCGGGCCCAGGAAGACCACTGCCGGGGCCTGATGAAACCGCAGGATGCTTCCATTCGAAAACCCGATCAGGCTTCCGAAGTAGTAATTACCGCCCGCATTGCTGTAATTCATCGACGCGCCCACTTCCGCTGCGCTGCTTTGGTAGGTTCCCGCCATCACGTTGGTCTCGGTATCACCCCTGTGAACATAGGTATTGACGATGATTCCGTAATTATTTCCCGTCCCCAGGTAAGAGGCCAGGTCAAAGTCCTCCACTGTCTGGATCTGTGCGGCGGTCCCATTTGAAAATGCATAGGTCGAGAAGGATCCGGTCTGAAATGTGATCTCGTCCGCACCATCGTGCCGCAGCACGACGGATTCATCCTGTACGGAAACCGCTTCCGGCTGAATGTCAGAAGCCCGGATCTGCGCTGCATCCACTGCGCCGTCAGCACGCTCACGAATATCCTCCTTCAGCGGAAGATGGGTAACCGAAATATCAGAACTGTTCGTGATTCCGATCTCATCCGTCAGCTGACTCTTCTTGAACTCCACGCTGACAACGACAGAGCCCTCTTCCGGCTCGTACTCGTACTCCGATCCCTCGATCGGCTGTCCGTTCTCGTCTTGCTTCTTCACATAGAAGCCAATGTCGTACAGCAGTGTGTTCTCACCGGAGTACGCAAAAGCAGCATCCGGATTGCTGTCATTCAACGCGTCCATATATGCACTGTACTGATCCCCGCCGGACTGAGGCGTGATCTGCACAGCACGAAGCTCCGCTCCATCCGGAACGGCCTCGGCATACTGAAGCGCCGCAACAACCTTTATGCTGCTGTCTTCATAGATATATTCTTTACGCGATCCGTCTGAAGGCTCGGACTGTGTCTCTTCCGTCTCTGTTTCCGGCACGACTTCATCAGCCTCAGCGTCGGCTGAAGCCGGATCATACGGATCCTGCGGCACCTGATTGACATGAATACGGATCTTATTCTCTTCCTCCTCCCCGAATGAAATGGTTACATCACTCCCTGCTTCCACCGCATCCCGGGATATTTCTTCTGCAAATGCCAATCTTGCATTGCTAAACAGAATGGCAGCAATCATACATGCAGCCATCCACTTTGAGAGCCATACCTGCACTGCGCGCTGCGACAGCATTATGCGTGCAGTCCACCCTCTTTTCGTCTTATTTCTCATCTCTCTATTCTCCACTTGCCCCAACTATAAACAAAACGAAAAGGTATTATGATATTCTTTTTGTGAGTCAGTATATCATAAACAAAGCTTCATCTGTACCATTTTATTCATAAAATCAGCAAATCTTCATGATTTCATTCGTGGCGTAGCTTTTTTAACATGTTGACAGCACAGCATCAGTTTGCTAATATATACCTGCATATCGGGAACACATCTAAACCACTTCGGTTACTGATCCCCTATGAACAAACCCATTTCAACCGGGGAGCAGCCGCCGCAGGTGGATGATTCAGATTCATTTTCTTATCATTCTGCTCCCTTCCTTCCCGTCGAAAGGAGGAGCTTATGGAAGTGAGAAGGCTCAAAGACATGAATCTGATGGATGATTTCCTCTTCTGGACACTGATGGCGCATGAAGAATTCGGTCCCAAAGCAGCGCGGTACATGCTGTCGACCATCCTTCAGCAGCCACTCGGTGAAGTGGATGTGCACGCGCAGAAGGTGCTGTATGGCTGGAAAATGACCCAGCATGGCATACGAATGGATGCGTATATCAAGGAACATGATTCTCCCGATGTATCCGGCAGCTTCTATGATCTCGAGGCGGAAAAGGGCGAGAAAAACAAAGACAATCTTCCCTTTCGCACGAGATACTACCACAACATGATCGACAATCGCTGTCTGAAGGCCGGGGATGACTACACATGCCTTCGGCACGCCTATGTGATCATGATCACCTCTTTCGATCCGTTTGACCGGAACAGGATGATGTACACGGTTAAGAATCGTTGTATCGAGGAGCCGGACCTCACCTACGAGGATGGCGCCTATACCATCTACCTCTATGTGAGCGGAGATCCGGACGGGCTTCCGGAGGACCTGGTGCAGCTTCTTCGATACATGAAAAGCACAACCAGCGATAATGCAACAGGCAGCCTTTCTGCACTTCATAAGATGGTGGAAGAGCTGAAGCAGGACAAGGAGGTTCAAAAAGCAGAGATGCATTTCCATGAAATGATTCAATATGAACGTGAGCAGGCGCGTGAGATCGGCCTGGAAGAAGGACGCGCTGCCGGACACGCTGCAGGCCTGGAAGAAGGGCGCGCCGCAGGCCTGGAAGAAGGACGCGCCGCAGGCCTGGAAGAGGGTCGCGCTGCAGGCCTGGAAGAAGGACGCGAGGAAGAGCGAAAAAAAACACTTCTGGAAAAGGAGCGCGCTGACAAAGCGGAACAATATGCAGCCGAACTGGAAAGGCAGCTCGCCGCACTTTCCAAATGACGGAATGACAAAGATGACTCACAGCAATCCCAGATGCTGTGAGTCATCTATTATCTCTTTCAGAATGCCATCGGTGTTCCCGGTGCGATGCATGCACCCGCGATTCAGCCGCGCAGGCGTCTTTCTTCGAACGTTTCTGCGTCAGGCTGCCCGCTCTTTTCTGCGCCGGACCAGGATGAGTCCGGCTCCTGCAAGCACCATCAGTGTAATGCCAAGCAGGTAGATCATGCGTGTCCCCTCACCGCCGGAGGAAGGCAATTCATAGCCGGCATTGTTGGTGACGGTCAGTGTATAGGTATCCGTTTCCGTATTGTGGATGATACCTCTCCCGCTCTTCGACAGGTTGTTTGCGCTCTTGTTGTATGTAACGCCAGAGGCATCAACCGTTATTTCTACTGGCTCAGTAAGCAGGAGATACCCCTTCGGAGCTGATGTCTCTACCAGGTAATACTTCCCGTACGCCAGTCCGCCCAGATTGATCTTGCCGTTTAAGTCTGATTCCAGATTTTCTTTGGAGATAACCTTAGGTTCCGCTTTATAGCCACGCTCCGTGTACAAGGAGAACACAGCGCCATCCAGAGGCTTTGTGCCATCCTGACCGGTTTTCAGGATGATCACATGCTGCGTGTTCGCTTTATTTGTGTATGTGACCGTATACTGTTTATTGGACTCGTTAATTGTTCCATTTCCGGTAGTTGTGCCTTCGGTCACCGAGAATGTGCCGTTGTTGTCGATTGCAGCATTTACAAAAGTATAATTCTCATTCACGTTTTCCGAGATGGTATACGTCGTCCCATTTGGCAGATTCGTGAAGCGCAGATTCCACCCCGGCTCAATGGAAACCGTAATCGGGCTTCCGCTGCTGGCGTAATAGGATCCGGTCTTTTTGCCATCTTTTACTTCCGCAGTCGCATTGGTTGTAAGATCATTCACGACCGTATTCGTGTCATTCGCATCTGTCTGAACAGAGAACCAAACATTTTCTCCGTGTGCGTCATTAACCGTAATCGTGAACGAAAATGCTTCGGAGGAAATGACAGAATTGCCTTTATCATCCACGACTTTCTTTGTCAGATTCAGGTTGCTGCGGCGAATGTTTGTCACGGTAAGGGTAGCGGCAGCGTCATCTGTGGAAATCGCTTTGTATGTGTTTCCATCGATCCTGTAGTATGTTGCCTGCCCATCCGTGTAGTAGGTCTTGTTTCCCATGCCAGACGGAGCATTCGTCTTGATCAACATGGTCAACTTCTTGTTGATGATCATCGGCCTGTAGACATCAGAATCCAGATCCCAATAATAGGCATAATTCGCCGTCTCTGTCAGCTTGAAATCATGACCCTTTTCATAAATGACCAACTTGCCGTCTTCGATCTTGGCAAGACCGCAGGAGATAAAGTTATCCTCCATGGTATAGTTATTGCTGTCATTCAGTGTAATCGACTTATACAAGTTTCCGCCACCGTCTGTAAGGTTCAGCGTCACTTCAGACTGCCATCTCTTATCCTTATCCAAATCATTGACCCACTCTTTTTTGACCTTCATCTTATCAACGGAAAGGTTCAGATCCTCTACAGATGGAAACTTCAGGGTCTTTGTTTCGCCCGAAACCGCAACAATATCGCCTGTCCGTATCGCGGATTGATAGGTTGTATTGGCATTCGGCTCATTGGTCTTCAGGGTATAAGTATTGCCTTCTTTCTTGATCTGCTTGCGAAAAACAATATGCTGACAAATCAGCGCAGCAGCGAAGGGGAAATGTTCTCCGGCTGGACACACTACGGATGCAGATCCGGCAAGATCTCGTTCACGCTGGATTATGACCAATACT
>CADBZI010000007.1 GCA_902799015.1 uncultured Lachnospiraceae bacterium
AAAACCGTTTGTCAGTATGATATGCCGCTCCACATAAAAGAAATACAGAACTCTTGTAATATCAGAACCGACTTTTGCTCTTAACTCAAAAATTCCCTCGGACAGGTGTTTGCTATATGGTTCCCTGAGTTCATATCCATTATCCTGTAAAATGCTGATCGTGTCTGCCATTTTTGCCCGCATCTTTTTATCCAGAGAGAGCAGAAATTCCTTTGCCGGCTGATCACCATTGGGAGTCTCATAGAATTCCACTTCAAATTTTTGCATTGCAACACCTCGTGCCAATATGATATAGGATAAATCCTATTTTGTCAATATCCATGCTGCAGCGATTTGTTTTTGGTCAATTTGTTTTTTCTGCTTTTCCGCTAACGCTAATTTGACCTCAGTTTCAACGCTCGGTTTCAATGTTCCTTCTGATATACCTTTGGGGTGACGCCTTTCATTTCACGGAAGGTCTTGGTGAAATAGCTGATGTCCTGAAAACCACATCCCGCTGCGATGTCCGCGATGGACGCCTGGCTGATGGCCAGACGATTGGCAGCTTGCTCGATTCGATATTCCCGAAGATACCGAATGGGCGTCGTTCCAATGGTTGCCCGAAAGCAGCGCAGGCATTCGCTCTCACTGACAGAGGCGCTTTGTGCGATCGCTGCGGTGTCAATGGCTTCTCCATAGTTATCCATGATAAATTGAAGCATTGCCTTGATGCGCTCACTGTCCCGCAGGTGCTTGGGGGATATGTCAGTCTGTATGGAGATCATATGCTCCGCAATCAGGGCAATGGCCGTCGATGGAGCTGTGATCAGACGGAGCAAAGATCTTCAGACGCCTGGAATTGCCAACGTTGATCCCCTTTCCGAAATCACATACCCAGTGAGATGCTGCCGCCGCGCTGCCGCCGTTTCCAAGGACAAATACATGCTTACCGTTCTCACGTGCCTCCTGGATGCAGCCTTCCAGTTTCTCGATATCCTCACGGCTGATCTGATCGAGCGTTTCCTTCAGTTCCTGACTGTAATAATCAAAAAACATCTCTGTCCTCTCCTCTCATTCCTCGTTATAAACACACGGGCCAATATAGTCGCTTGCGTACTCGCTCTTGTCATCCGCCAGCACGTCATATCCTGCACGCAGATAGAGTTCGAGCTGCGGCGGAGTCGCAATGCCAATCGTTACAAAAGGTTCCGTATTTCCTTCCGGATTCCTGGTGCCATGCATCACGCCGGGAGGCGCAAAGACGATATCGCCTGCCTTACAGGGGATCCACCTGTCATGGAGATAGCACTCCCCTTCTCCGGAATAGATGAGCAGGATCTCTTCGGAAAGCGGATGCACATGTGGCGCAAACTCCTTTCCCGGTTCATGGAAGCCAACACCCATGTTGACGCCTTTGCATCCCATCTTTGGGTTCAGAGCCCAGTGAACGACATGGCCGTTCGGCATGGTCCAGGTCTCACCGCCGTCGATACTGAATTTTCCACCATATTTCTGGACATATTCTTTCTTAGTCATTTCTTTTTCCTCCAATTCACATGCAGGCCGCCGGCCCGCTCTTTTCAGTTCTGTTCACTGCCTGCCGTCAGCTTTTATCAGAAAGCCACGACTGCCTTGATCGCAGCTCCACTTCTTGCATCCGCGAATGCCTGGAGCGCATCTTTGTAATCGTATACGGTAATGAGCTTGTTCAGCTCATCCTTGAGCTGGATCACTTTGTCGAGAACTGCTGATGTTCCGTCCGCTTTCAGCTGCGGAGCCGGTCCCTTGGATCCGACTATAGTCAGTTCTTTTCGCATGATCGGAAGCGGCTCAAATCCGTCAACTGCTCCGAAGTACACGCTCGGTACAACGATCCTGCCTCCGGTCCTGGCTGCCGTAAACGCATCCTGCAGCACTGCCGGAGCTCCGGTTGCTTCGATAACGACATCCAGTCCTTCCTGCGCGGTCATCTCTTTGACCTGGTCGAGCCAGTTCGCGTCAGCCGTATCTACAACATCCAGAAGCCCGGTCTTGCGGACCTGCTCGATGCGGAGCTTGCTGCGATCTGCCCCGATCACCTTGCCGGCACCGAGGGTCTTCAGAATCAGAGCAGCGATGAAACCGATCGCTCCAAGGCCGAATACCAGCACATTGTCACCCGGCTTTACATCCGCCTTCATGGCAACATGGAATGCGCAGTTTGCCGGCTCCATGACGGATGCGGTGACGTAGTCGAGATCTTCCGGTATCGGAGTCAGGAAGCTGTATGCATCCGTGTTGGTCACAAGGGTCTGCTCAGTGAAACCACCCGGAAGAAGAGCATCATTGAGGCTCTTGCAGTAATTCTGCAGTCCGTTCCGACAGAACCAGCATCTTCCGCAGCCCTTGATCAGTTCGCTGGCTACGCGCATGCCTTTCTTCATGCCGTTAGCGCCTTTGCCCTCATCGAGAATGATTCCTGAAAACTCATGTCCGAAATAATGCTCTCCGGAAAGATCGCGTCTTCCGTTATAAAGTGCCAGGTCGCTTCCACAGATCCCGCAGGCCTTGACATCGACCATAACCGTGCTGTCGGTAACTCCAAACATCTCATCCGTGTTCTCCAGAACCAGTTTTCCAGGCTCAATCAATTTAACTTTTCTCATTTTTTCGATCCTTTCCGCTTTCCTTTTCCTGTATATGTCCGATATCTTGATTTTCTTTTCTCTGTTCCTTCCCTGTCTTTACAGGACCAGACATACTTTTATCTTCCCTCGTATGAGGTCTCGCCGAACTTGTTGTCGATTGGTCCGTACTGGGCGTTATACTCTGCTCTCGCAAAAGCCGCCTTCGCCGTCTGAAGTCCTATTCTCATCTGACGCTCCGCCTCATCCGCGGAATCAAACCACAGTTTCCAGGGGTACAGGCCGAATACTTCAAAGGAGCAGTATTTGTCGAATCCAGATTCCAGAAGTGCAGCTGCGATAGCGTCAAAATCGATGTGTCCAGTGCCCGGCGCGCAGCGGTTGGAGTCTGCCAGATGCAGGTTTTGCAGCGCGTACCCGTACTTCCTGATGGATCCGGCAGGATCAGTTTCCTCTATGTTGATGTGATAGGTATCCGCCATGGTACATACATGCGGGTGATTGACCATCTCCACGAATTCCGTCGCTTCCTGCATGGTATTGAGGAAATTGGTCTCATAGCGGTTGATGGCTTCAACTGCCAGGTAAACATCCTTCGTCTGCGCGTAATCCCCTGCGCGTCTCAGAACTTCAGCCACACACTTTGCAGCTTCTTCACGGTCTGCTTCATCATCCAGATGTCTGGTTGCTCCGCCACTTCCGACGATCACTGTCTTTGCATCCAGGTCTGCAGCAACATCGATCACTTTGCAGAGATATTCACAAGCCTTTTCATTCTGCTCCTTATCTTTCGTCGCAAGCTTCACGCTGCCATCCCAGATATAATGCAGTCCGCTGCAGGCGATCCCAGCTTCATCAAGCCATCCTTTTACCTCTGCTCTGCGCTCCTTCGTGCTCTCGACCGGAAGATGCTTCGCTGCAGTAATCTCCACAGCGTCAAATCCGATCTCTGCCGCTCTCCGGATCGTATCGTGCAGATCATGCATTCCAAAAACTGCGGTACACATACTGAACTTCATGTTGCCCTCCTTCTCCCTTCCGGAATATATGCGGTGGATGATCACCGTGTTGTATCTTTTTTCCTGTTTTTTTCAGAAATCTTTCTTCTTTCTGATTCAAAGTGTAGCGAATGGTGTATAATAAATCCAATATATGAATTTTAATTTTTCATAGTTTCAAACTATTAAGAGGTGCAAAATGACACTGAACCAGATCAACTACTTTCAGAAAATAGCTGAGATCGGTAACATGGGGCGGACGGCTGAACTCCTCCACATCTCTCAGCCAAGCCTGAGCGTTGCAATTTCAAACCTGGAAAAAGAACTGAATGTAAAACTATTCCACCGTACGGGCCATCGGCTGTTTCTGAGCACAGACGGAGAACAGTTCCTGATTCATGCGAAAAAGATTCTGACGGATGTGCAGGAGGCTCAACTCCATATGCAATCTCTCTCTGCGGACCGCGAGGTCCACATCCGTATCGGATGCATTGCTCCTGTCCTGTATGATTATCTTCCTAAGCGGATACAGGAATTCCTTGCCATACCGAAAAACAAAAAACTGAAGATCGATTTTACGACAGACAATACGTCTGTCCTGATCCCCAAGCTTCGCGATGGGTATTATGATTTTGTAATCTGTTCGGAATCCGACAGCAATGACCTGTTGCAGACAGAATTGATCCGGGAGCCTTATGTTCTTTTGTGCCCTCCTAAGGCTCCGGTACCTGAGAACTGGGAAGATCTCCTGGAGAAAGACCTGATTGGTTTCCATATCCGGGCAGCAGCCCACCATGAAGTCCACACAATGCTGCTCCAGCATGGAATTCAGCCTGTATACCGGCACCGGGCTCCGGATGAAGAAAGCATTGCATCCCTGGTCTCCCACGGGTTCGGATACGGCATCGTTCCAAGGGTCGGCGCACTGGAACATTTTGATATCCAGATCTTACCGCTCCCTGCTCCAAGCGACTCTATTGTGCGTACCATCTATATGACACAGCTCATCAGCCGCCCGCCCATCGGGGCCGCAAAGCGATTCCATGATTTTCTGATGAAACACAACTCTTAAGCAGATAGTCAGGCTGTGCATTAATGAAAAAACTCCAATCATTGCAGAAAGATTTGTGGGAAGAATGGATTTTTGACAATTTTCGCGGAACAAAAAAGAAGCACCAACCCCGCGTCGTTGACGCAAGACCAGTACTCCCTCCGTGCACCTCCAGGGGCTCGAAACTGAATTATACCGATTAACAAATGGATTTTAGAGCCTAAAACGTTCCCCTGTTTCTTTTGAAAACATACCAGCATATACTGCCTATAATCCATAAAACTATGCCGACATAAATCATATTAATCGGACAGATTTCCTGAAGTATATTTCCAAATACGGCCGTAATTGTCGTGATCCCTCCCAAAGCAAGGAAGACCGGCCAGAGTATTGCCAAGGTGAGATTACCCCTGTTTTTCCTGAACAGGAAGATCGTAATGCTTAGAATGACTGCGATGCAGATCCCTGCAATTATTACCAGAACAACCCAGTAGACGATAGTTTTCAGAAATGGGATCGGAATTCGTGTACTGAATCCTGCGGCTGCCTCTCCTAAGCCTAGAAACGACGGTTCGCTTTTCCGGCGATCACGATCAGATTCGGGTTGAGTTTCAGCATCCGGCGGTTCAGTTCCCGGATGATCTTATACCCCTGTGCCCGTGAAACGCCCCAATCCCTGCAAACCTCATTGACATCTACAAACATCCTATCTCTGCTTTCTCTCATTCTTTTCTCCTTTCCTACTTTTGTTGATTACGGAACAGACCTCAAGCTACGATTGCTTGTGAGTAGCATATATGTTACTCACAGTCTGTATTGTATTTCCATTCTTTGTTACTGTCAAGTATCATATTTGTTTCTTTATAATCTGTTAAGATTCCTTCCTCTCACGTCCTAAAACTGCTATAATATAGAAAATGAGGTGATAGAATGCATGATATGGAAAATGTAAGAATAGGGGATAGGATCAAAAAGATCCGTCTAATGCGCGAGCTTACACAGAAACAATTAGGTGACCGTGTGGGGCTTAGTGATGTGCGGATACGCCAGTATGAGATGGGAATACGGCGTCCGAAAGAAGATATGCTGATTAAACTGGCCCAGGCCCTGGATGTGAATGTCGCGGCCATCTCTGATCCTGACCTAGTTTCTTATATGCAGACCATGCACACCCTGTTTATGATGGAAGACCGCTTTGGCGCGCACCCCGTAAAAGTTGATGGGGAATATCTTGTCTCATTCCTGACGGGTGAAAATCTTCCGGGGCAGCGTGACAGCATGCTGGAATATATGGAAGCCTGGTATAAACGCTACAATCAGTATCAGGAAAGCCTCGCATCTGCTCAGAAGCAGGAAGAAGAGGAAAAGAAGGAATACGATCTTTGGCGGTATCGGTATCCTATGGATGATGCCGAAGCTGCATCAAAAGGAATGCGCCGCCGTATGAAAATTGACCAGCTGAAAGAAGAGCTGGCAAAGCTGGAAGAAGAAGAGAAAAATGAAAGGGAAAGGAAAAGCAGATAAAAATCCTTATACCTGAATTTGCAAGCATTTTGCAAGCACGAACGACAAAGAACCCGCCATTTAGGCGGGTTCTGAGCGTTTTGCAATTATTCGTACTCCACAGTTGCGGGCGGCTTCGGGGTAAAGTCATAGAGCACACGATTAATCCCCGGCACTTCCTCGATCATCCGCTTCACCAGGTGATCCATCAGTTCATCCGGCAGATGCTCTACCGTGACTTCCATAACGTCTGTCGTATTGATCGCGCGGATGATGCACGGCCAGTCAAATGTGCGCTTTCCGTCTTTTACACCAGTGGACTTGAAGTCCGGAACAACGGTGAAATACTGCCATACTTTTCCTTCCAGACCGTTCTTTGCGAATTCTTCTCTCAGAATCGCGTCTGTCTCGCGGACTGCCTCAAGACGGTCGCGGGTGATCGCGCCGGGGCATCTCACGCCAAGTCCCGGGCCCGGAAACGGCTGACGGAAGACCATGTTGTCCGGAAGGCCGAGTTCCTTGCCGACCATGCGGACTTCATCCTTGAACAGGATCTTGACCGGCTCTACCAGTTCGAATCGCTCAGCGATATCCGCGGGAAGGCCGCCGGCATTGTGATGTGCCTTTACGCCCGCTTCGCTCTCCAGAATATCCGGCCAGATGGTTCCCTGTGCCAGGAACTTCACGCCGTCCAGCTTCCTTGCTTCTTCCGCGAATACATCGATAAACTCTTCGCCGATGATATGCCGCTTCTGCTCGGGATCACTGACACCGGCCAGCTTGTCCAGGAAACGGTCCACCGCATCCACATAGATCAGATTCGCATCCATCTCATCGCGGAATACCTTGATGACCTGCTCAGGCTCTCCTTTGCGCAGCAGTCCGTGATTCACATGTACACAGATCAGCTGCTTGCCGACCGCTTTGATCAGGAGTGCTGCAACCACTGAGGAATCTACGCCTCCGGACAGTGCCAGCAGTACCTTGTTGTCTCCGATCTGTGCGCGGAGTTCTTTGACCTGCTCTTCAATGTATGCCTGTGCAAGTGCAGGTGTGGTAATTCTTTCCATATTGTCAGGTCTTCTCTCAGTCATTCCATCCTCTCCTTCAATGATCTTCATAAACGGGCATCCCGTCCGGCCAATTACCTTTTTATTATACCTTTCCATACAGCTTGTATACAACGCATGAATTTTCCAAAATCCACAGGCAGATCAGCGCCATTTCCGTTATTTCTTTCTATCTTGCCGGCGATATGATTTTGATGTCTAAGGCAAACCCCGACTGAGTTATAGCCCGCGGCAGATCGCAGCCACCCTCAGGGGATGGTGCTTCCCACCAGGCGCGGTGCGGCAGGTACGCCGGCAGCTTATTTGAATTACACAAAAGGGTGACATTGTTTTCAGGAAATGCTAAGATTTCTTCTGACAGGTTGACAGTATAAGAGGGTTCCATATGAATACAGTACAGCAGGAAAAAGTAATCGTCATTGATTTCGGCGGTCAGTACAACCAGCTGGTTGCCAGGAGGGTGCGGGAGTGTCAGGTCTACTGTGAGATCTGCTCCTACAGGACCCCGCTTGAGAAGATCAAAGAAATGAATCCGAAGGGAATTATCCTGACCGGCGGTCCGAACAGTGTCTACCTGGAAGGTGCCGCCACTGCCCCGAAGGAGCTTTTTGAAATGGGCGTTCCGGTCCTTGGCCTCTGCTATGGAGCGCAGCTCATGATGCATGTGCTCGGGGGAAAGGTGGAGCGCGCGCCGGAGCGGGAATACGGCAGAACGAAGGTCATTCTTGACCCGGTGTCCTCACCGTTGTACGAGAGGTTCCCTTCTTCCATGACCTGCTGGATGAGCCACAACGATTATATCTCTCAGCTGGCTCCCGGATTCGAGGTCACTGCCCACACGGACAACTGTCCGGTAGCGTCTGCCCAGTGCAAAGAGCGGAATCTGTACGCGATCCAGTACCATCCGGAGGTTCTGCACACAGAATTCGGAAAACAGATCCTGACCCATTTTGTGATTGATGTGTGCGGCTGTGCCGGTGACTGGAAAATGGATGATTTTGCCCAGCGTCAGATCGAGGCAATCCGTGAAAAGGTAGGGGACGGCAAGGTACTCTGTGCCCTGTCGGGAGGTGTCGACTCTTCCGTTGCCGCTGTCCTGCTCTCCCGTGCAGTCGGCCGGAACCTTACCTGCGTCTTCGTAGACCACGGGCTGCTGCGCAAGGGAGAAGGCGATCTGGTGGAGAGCGTGTTCGGCAAAGATGGTCCGTATGACCTGAATTTTATCAGGATCAATGCCCAGGATCGTTTCTACGTCCGGCTTGCCGGAGTGACCGAACCGGAAAGAAAACGCAGGATCATCGGGGAAGAATTTATCCGTGTATTTGAAGAAGTCGCCCATCAGATCGGCGCTGTCGATTATCTGGTGCAGGGAACGATCTACCCGGATGTCGTCGAGTCCGGACTGGGCGGAGAATCCGCCGTCATCAAGTCCCATCACAATGTGGGCGCTCTTCCGGATCTGATTGACTTTAAGGAGATTATCGAACCGCTCCGTGACCTGTTCAAGGATGAGGTTAGAAAAGTCGGTCTGCACCTCGGCATCCCGGAGAATCTGGTGATGCGTCAGCCGTTCCCGGGTCCCGGGCTTGGCATTCGGATCATCGGAGATATCACCGCTGAAAAGGTAAAGATGGTGCAGGAAGCGGACGCGATCTTCCGTGAAGAAATGAAAGCAGCCGGCCTTTCGCATGATGCCGACCAGTATTTCGCTGCGCTGACCAATGTCCGCTCGGTGGGTGTCATGGGGGATGAGAGGACCTATGATTACGCAATTGTACTGCGCTCCGTGAATACTGTAGACTTCATGACCGCAGACGTGACAGAGATTCCGTACAGCGTCCTGAAGAAGGTGATGACACGCATCGTCAATGAAGTCAACCATGTCAACCGCGTCTTCTACGACATCACCTCGAAGCCGCCCGGAACAATCGAATTCGAATGATCGCGTAATCCGCGATCAGTCATTCGGCTTGATATAGAACCGGCCCGTCACCCGCTCTGTCCGGATTACATTTACGAATGCCTGCGGGTCGGTCTCCCTGAGGGACTTCAGGACTCTTTTGAGTTCCGGAGAAGAGATGACCGTATAGATCAGGGTTCTCGGCTGACCCTGGTAGGCGCCGATCACCTTCATCTCTGTAATCCCGTGGTGGACACACTTCTGCAGGCTGCTGACAATCTCGTCCGGATGATCGGTTACGACGAATACGGTATCCTTCTTATACCGGTTGTTCAGCAGATGCACCACCTGCGTCGTCGCATACTGGAAGATAATCGAATAAAGCGCCCGCTCCCAGCCGAACAGCATGCCGGCAACGCTGAGCATAACAGCGTTGAAGCCGAGAATGACCGTAAACCCGTCAACCGGCGTATTCTCTGTCAAAAAGATGGAGATAAAGTCTGTCCCCCCCGTCGTAGCGCCGGCTGCCAGGGCGATTGCGATTGACGCGCCGTTGATGATGCCGCCGAACACGCTGATCAGAAGAAGATCATCCGTGATCGTGTAACGCGGGATCAGCTCTGTAAGAACAGTAACTGTAGCGATTGTAATCAGGGTGTAGAGGGTAAACTTCTTTCCGATCTTTTTGAATCCGAGCCAGACGGTAGGAAGGTTCAGCAGCAGGTACATGCGGCCGTAAGGAATATGGATCCCCCTGTACTTTTCAAAGATATCCTGGATCAGAATCGTCAGGCCCGAAAGGCCTCCGGGATACATTCCGCCGCTCCGTACCAGAAGCTGCAGATTCAGAGAAACTACCACGCCGGAGAGAATGCTCAGGATGATTCTCCGGATGTCATCTTTGCCAAATTTCATGTCGAAAATTGAAATCATCGCTTTTGAGCTCCTTCCCTGCAGTCAAGCCGGCAGATCTGTCCTGTCCATCATAGCATCTTGGACGTTTCTTTTGAAGAACAGAAAAGCAAAATGAAATTGCCTTTTTCCTCGCGGCATTCCTTTGCGTGAAAAGCAGAACGATCCGGCGGGGACTTTACCGTCCCTCGCCGGACCGCAGGTGGAATCTACGTATTCTGTTTGCTGCACCCCTGCATCAAACCGGACATCAAACAAGTCGATACCGGTTTTCTTTCCGATAACATCCCACCCAATTTCATTATAACAGCATTTCTGCGCAGATCAACCAAATAATTTACGAAACCATTCACGAAACATGGCACATAGCGACAGTTTCCTGCGCATGGCTGTCTGCATTTTACTGTGTTACCTCTATTCGCACCGGCGCTTTTTGCGTCAATTCCACGCTTCGCTCGTCCGGTCCGCTTGTTCCTGCGTAGAGCACAAACCTGCTTCCCCCGGGCACTGTCTCACCTTTTTCATTGACGACACGGAAGGTATCCGCATCCAGAAGGATCGTACACTCCGATTCTGTCTGTGCAGGCGCATCCACCTTCAGGAATCCGCACAGTCTCGGATTCGGTGTTCTGTCCGGAGAATCCGCCGCATCTACATAGACCTGAATGACTTCTCTGGTGCTCACCGCACTGTGATTGACATAGGAAACATGAAGAAGCGCGGCCGCTCCGTCCTGCTCACAGGAAGCTTCTTTCACCTCTACGTCCCCATAGGTCAGCCCATATCCGAACGGGTACTGCGGCTTTGACGTAAGGTAGCGATAGGTCCGGTCTTTCATCGAATAATCCGTAAAGTCCGGAAGCGGGCAATCAGGATCATAGAATGTGACATTCAGTTTCCCGGAAGGCGAAACAGCCCCGGTCAGGATCCTGGCAGCTGCCAGTCCTCCCCGCGCGCCCGGATACCACAGCATCAGAACCGCGTCAAAGTTTTCCTGCGCAAAGGACAGGTCCAGATCACTGCCGGCCATCAGGCACAGCACCGTCTTCTTCCCGTCCTCTTTTGCCTGGGAAGCAACCGCGTGCAGCAGCGCAAGCTGGGACGGCGGAAGGGACAGATCCGTCTTGTCGCCGGACGCGGCGCTGTTTCCGGTATCCCCCTCTTCTCCCTCCAGCGTCTCATTGAGGCCGACGACAACGACCGTCACATCAGACTGGCTCGTTACAATCATCGCCTCGCTCAGGCGGTCATTTTCATAGGCAAGATGCTCCACCTTGTCTGCGTTCAGCGCGCAGCCTTCGGAGTAAAGGATTCTGACAGAATCCGGCAGAACCCTGCGCAGGCCTTCCAGCACCGTAATGTACTCACTGCTGGTACCATGATAGTTGCCGATCAGCGCAGCTCTGGAGTCTGCGTTCGGCCCGACAACGCCCAGCGTCCGGATGGATCCCGGATCCAGCGGCAGCACGCCGTCATTCTTCAAAAGGACGATCGACTCCTCCGCACAGCGCTGTGCAAGCGCAAGATGCTCTTCACATTCCACAACGCTGTACGGAATCTCGTCGTATTCTGTTTCATCGAACAAGCCAAGGAGGAATCTTGTCGTAAACAGTCGCTCTGCTGCCTCGGTGATGCGCTCTTCCGAAATCAGCCCTTTGCTGTATGCCTCGGGAAGTACCTGATAAGTATCTCCGCAGTTCAGGTCGCAGCCTTCGTTGATGGCCAGCGCCGCACTGTGTGCCGCATCCTCGGTTACATGATGATTCTCATGGAAGTCCCGGATTGCCCAGCAGTCCGAAACGACATGGCCCTGGAAATTCCAGGTTCCCCGCAGAATCTCGGTCAGCAGCGTATGGCTGCCGCACGCGGGTTCCCCGTTGACACGGTTGTAGCAGCCCATCACAGCTTCCACATCCGCCTCCTCTACCAGCCGCCGGAACGCAGGCAGGTAAGTTTCCGCCATATCCTTTGCATCTGCCTTTGCGTCAAAGCTGTGGCGGATCGCCTCCGGTCCGGAGTGAACCGCAAAATGCTTCGCGCAGGCAGCGGCTTTCATGTACTCTCCGTCTCCCTGCAGGCCCTTTACAAAAGAGACACCCAGTGTGCCCGTCAGATAAGGGTCTTCTCCGTAGGTTTCCTGCCCGCGTCCCCATCTGGGATCGCGGAAAATATTGACATTGGGCGACCAGAAGGTCAGTCCTTTGTAAATGTCCCGATCGCCAAACGCGCTGTAAGTGTTGTACTTCGCGCGCCCTTCTGTCGCGATCACATCTCCGATCCGGCGCATCAGCGCCTCGTCAAAAGTCGCTCCCATGCCGATCGCCTGCGGGAAGCTCGTTGCCGTACCCGCTCTGGCTACGCCATGCAGGCCTTCATTCCACCAGTTGTAAGCAGGGATCCCAAGTCTTGCAATTTCCGGGGCATCATATCTCAGCTGACTCATCTTCTCCGCGATGGTCATCTTCGATACCAGCTCTTTGGCACGCTCTCTCGCTTGCTGTCTGTTCATGTCCTCACCTCTTTTGCAGGTCAATCAGCATCTGTCGTAATCTTTGTTCCGCGTCCGGGAGCAGTCCGGCTGATCAGGAAGAATCAGATCAGCCCTTGACAGCACCGGTCGTCAGACCGTCAACGATCTGGTTGCTGAACAGGGAGTAGACGATAATGGTCGGAATGATCGCGATCATGATCGCCGGGAACATCTTATCGTAGTTCGTCTGATAAGGTGTGACGAACTTCGTCAGCGCGACCGGCAATGTTTTCTTGTTTGCATCTGATACAAAGACCAATGCCAGAAGCAGCTCGTTCCAGTTACCGATGAAAGTCATCAGGCCTGTGACAAAGAGACCGGTCCTCGCCAGCGGGAAGCAGATCTTGAAGAAAATCTGATAAATCGTGCAGCCGTCCATGCAGGCTGACTCCAGAAGCTCATTCGGGATACTTCGGAAGAAGCCCGACATGATAAACACGCAGGTCGGCAATGAGAACGTCAGGTATGGTATGATCAGGCCCCACAGATTGTTGTTCAGTCCGATGTTCGCAAACCGCACAAACAGCGGAATCAATACGCAGTGAACCGGGATCATCATACCGATCAGGATATAGATCATAGCCGCCCCGGACAGCTTCCATTTCATTCTCGCGATCGCAAATGCAGCCATGGAACCGATCACAATGGTCAGAATCAGGGTAATGCCGCAGACGAAAAGGGAGTTCAGCATGGCGATTCCGAGCTTACCGCCGGTCCATGCCGCCGCATAGTTCTCCCAGTGGAACTCGGTCGGCCATCCGAACGGAGACTTGTAGATCGATGCTCTGTCCTTCACGGAAGTCATGGCAATCCAGGCGATTGGTGCCAGATACAGCACCATCATAAAGCAGAAGAATACGTAGATCAGTACGGTCGAGACTCTGACTGGCTGTTTATTCTTTTCCATCTTTCTCTCCCTCCTTACATCTCATAATTCTCTGTCTTGAAGATCTTGTTGATGACAGCTGTTGCAATCAGGCACAGGGCAACCAGGATGACACCGATGGCACTCGCTCTTCCATAATGGTTTCCACCCTTGCTGGAGAAGCCGGTCCGGTACAGATAGGTTGCAAGAACGTCCATCTTCAGGTTCTCCGTCTTGTCTCCCAGCATGGAATAGATCAGATCAAAGAACTTCAGGGAACCGATTGCGTTCAGGCTCATGGCAGTTCCGATCATCGGCTTAACCAGCGGAAGCGTTATATAACGGAACGCCTGCTTCTTGGTCGCACCGTCAATATAGGAAGCTTCATATAAAGACTTGTTGATGCCGGAGATCTGCGCCATGTAGAGCATCATAGACTGGCCAACGTACTGCCACAGGGCGACAAATGCGATGACCCACATGGGAAGCGTGATGAAGCCGGAAGTCGAATACAGCCATGCCGGCTGCGGAAGTCCCCATGCGCCAAGCAGGTTGTTGATACCAACCTTTGCGTGGAACAGGAATGCCCACAGAAGACCGAGAGCTGCAGAAGACAAAACACAGGGAAGATAGATGACATTCTTGAACAGGTTTCTCCCTTTGGTAATATTCGTCAGCAATGCTGCAAACAGCAGACCAAAGATCAGCTGGGAAACGCAGGAAAAGACCAGGAAGAACATGGAGTTCTTAAACGCTATGAACATGGTCTTATCCTTAAACAGTCTGATAAAATTCCCCAACCCAATAAAATGATAGGTCATCGTCTTTTTGTCATAATCACACAGCGCATAATAGAAGGAAGTGCCGATCGGAATGAACAGCACCACCGTAAACAGGATCAGCGCCGGTGCGACAAACAGGATGATCGCTTTTTTGTCTCTTAGCAGTTTATCCATATACTCACTCTTTCTCCCTGATACTTGCCCGCTCAGAACAGTAAAGGCAGGACTGCCCTCAGGCAGTCCCACCTTTGGACTATCTTACTTATTGATCTTGATCAGGTTACTGTGGCAATCACCTGTAGCCTTCCTCTGCATACCAGTCTTCTACAGCCTGGAATGCTTCTTCCGGTGTCTTCTCCTGCTGGAAGATCGCAACCATCTCGTTGTCAAACTCGGAACCGGCGTCAGAGGAGACCAGGGACTCGTTGTAGAATCCGAAGGTTCCTGTTGCGTTGGAGAATACATCCATGACGTCTGCCAGCTGTGCCGGAGCTACATCAAGGTCGAACTCAACATTGGTGACCGGGATCTTTCCGCCGACTTCTGCGGTGTACTTCTGTGCTTCGTCATCGGTGAAGTACTTAATCAGCTCGACAGCGCCCTCCGGGCACTTTGAGGTTGCGCTCACCGCCAGGGAGTCAGACTTCGCTATCGTTCTGCCGGGATCTCCGCCGCCTTCGATTGCCGGGAACTGGAACACGCCGCACTTCTCTTCGATGTCGGGGTTGTAAGCATTCATCTGGCCGATCGCCCAGGAGCCCTGGATCAGGATCGCCGCATCGCCCATCGCGAACGCCATGGTCGCATCATCGTTGGAGTCGCCCGCAGCGGTCTCCTGGAAGTACTGGCTCAGCTCAAGGAGCTTCTCGCCGGCTGCGATAGTCTTATCCTGTACCCAGCTCTCATCGCCGGCGTTGATCGCAGCAAGGTCGACACCTGATCTGTCGCAGAGATAACCCGCCAGCATGGACAGGCACCATGCGGTGCCGGCGCTGATGGTGATCGGCGTATAGCCAGCTTCCTTAATCTTCGCGCAGGCATCCAGGAGCTCTTCATAGGTAGTCGGAACTTCCGCGCCGGCTTCCTCGAAGATGTCTTTGTTATAATAGCAGCAGGCCGCCGCGATGTTCAGCGGAACCGCATAGATCTTTCCATCATAGGTCTGCTGTGTGAAGACCGCGTCGCTCGAGAAGGTGTCCTTCCAGCCATCTGCCTCGAGGTATTCGTCAAGCGGAGCAACAACACCAGGCGCCACATAGTCGGTCAGGTTCGGGCCCGGGCTGACGATGAATACATCCGGAGTCTCACCTGCTGCGACCAGAGCGTTCAGCTGGGTGTAGTACTCTTCCAGAGTCGTGGTGATCGGGGTTACATGATACTTACCTTCAAAATCTGCGTTGAAGCGCTCGATGTTCGCCGCAAATCCCTGTGTGATCGGATCCTCGGAAGCCTCCAGGTCATCCCAGAACATCCAGGTAATCTCCTGCACTTCCTCTGCACCGGCAGTCATCGGGACACCGGCCAGAAGGCCTGCTGCCATCGAAAGCGAAAGCATAACAGAAACAGCTTTTCTATTCATTTCCTTTCCTCCTTTTGGAACTCACCGGCAGTCCTCCTGCCGGACCCCACGTCCTCCTGCCCGGAAAACGCTGTGAACATTTTTGCTGATTTCAACATATCAGATTTGGCGCTTCCGCTCTTCACAATTGTTGCTTTGTATTGCCTAATTATTGCGATCTGTTTTTTGCTGTTGGTATCGATTTGTTTGATATTTACAATTTATATATTATTTTATTGTGCATTATTACCAAATCTGTCTTTCCTCGAACTTTCTAAAAGCCGTAAAATATCAAATTCTGGGCCGGATTCCTCGTTTTATATTGACATGAAACCGCAATTATTCTATCCTAAATTATAGCTGATCGGACGATGCAATTTGAAGCATCGGCCGGCAAAACACCGATCAGCGAAACACCGATCAGCGAAACACCGATCAGCGAAGCACCGATCAGCGAAGCGCCGATCAGCGAAGAGAAGTCGATTCTTGTCAGCCTGGGGGTTCATACCATGATTGAGCATCTGGAAGGAACACACGAAACCGTCAACTACCGGAAGAATACAAACTTGAGGATCTATGACAATCATCAGTATGAAGAATACCCGATGCACTGGCATTCTCCCATCGAAATTGTCATGCCCGTCCATCAGGATTACCGGGTTGAATATGCTGACAGCGCTTCCATTTTGCACGAGGGGGATATCCTGATCATCTGTCCGGGCGTTCTGCACCATTTTTATGCCTGCGAAGGGCAGCGGTATATCATCCAGGCGGAGATCTCTTCGGTCCTGAATCTCCGAGAGATCGACTCCATCCTGACGATCATTCAGCCGGCGCTTCTCATCACACCGAAGCTTTTCCCCGAAGTCTACAGCCAGATCCGGGACCTGGTCGTCAGAATCGAACGGGAATACCTGAAAGGAGAATCCTTCTTCGAGGCCTCCATCTACTCCATGATTGCCGAAATATTCGTTCTGATCGGCAGAAGCCGCGCGCAGGCCACGCAGCGTTTTGCTGCTGATGATGTGCGCCAGAAAAAGTATGTGGAAAAGTTCATGGATGTGTGCAGCTATATTGACGAGCACTGTACCGAGAATCTGACGCTGGATGACATCGCGTCTTATTCCGGTTTTTCAAAATATCATTTTACCAGGCTGTTTAAGCAGTTCACCGGATCCACCTTTTACAAATATCTGAACCAAAAAAGGATCACCCGCGCGGAGCGATCCCTTTCCGATATGACACTGTCTGTGACGGATGTTGCGATGGCGAGCGGCTTCACCAGCATGTCCGCCTTCATCCGGATGTTTAAGATTATGAAGGGCTGCACGCCCTCCGAATTCCGCAGGATGTACTCGCCGAATCTCGGCCAGCTCAGTTCAGGCGGCTCCTCCCCGGTCCTGTAAAGCACAGCCTATGCAGAGCGTCCCCCGCCAAGCTGCAGCCTCCGGCGGATGCCGCGCTCTTTACTGCTGAAGAAGCTCCCGCGTTTTCGCGGCATCAAATTCCACACACCTCGCTCCGCCCGTCTCGATCTCAAAGAGCGCATGAGCGGCAAGATGCTCGGCAGCCTGCTCCAGGTCCCGGCAGCCCGGCTTATCCTTGTACAATTCTATGATCGAATCAACCGCCTCCGGGGTAATCCTGCACTCCTCTTTGCTCATCCCCATCCGCCGGAATACCTTCGGCAGGGAGTAATCCCGGAAAATGATCCTTTTTTCCTCGCTCGTATAGTCCGGAATGTCAATCACCGCAAACCGCGTGATCAAAGGCTCCGAGATACGGTCCTTGTTGTTGGCGGTTGCGATCGGATAGACGCCCTGCGTCGGAATCTGGCATTCCATGTAATTGTCGGTGAATCCCAGATTATCCAGCAGCGTGAGCAGGGTATCCGCCGGATTGCCGTTCTGTCCCTCATGGTCGGCCTTATCCAGCTCATTGATCACAAAAACGATATTGGAGCTTCCCGTCTGGGAAAATGCTTCCATGATCCGTCCCGGACGTGCATTTGTATAGATACGGGGCGTTCCCGTAAGAGCCTCCGGATCCCGGACCGTGCTCATGTCAAAGATCGCAGACGGAATCTTCAGAATCCGCGCAACCGCGTAGGCGATCTGGCTCTTTCCCGTCCCGGCGGGGCCGGCCAGAAGCAGGCCATAGCTGGGCAGCGTATGTGTCCGGTTGATCTGAATGATCGTCTCTATGACCCGCTGCTTCACCTTTTCAAGCCCGTACAGCTCTTCATCCAGAATCTTTCTCGCTTCCACCGGGTCGATCGGATCAAAGTAGGAGCTCCTCCAGCGCACCTGCAGCATCATGGAAAGCGCCCTCTGCGCATGACGTTTCTCGTCCGCGTTTCCGCCCTCCTGCCCGGCTGTGATGATATTTTTCCGCGCCCACTGCCGGATATTCGCAGGGAGCGTATCCGCGCAGCAATCCATAAAATTAATAATCTCCGGCAACGTGGTCATACCCATCTGCTCCGGAATCTCCTCCTCGCTTGCCTGAAGGATGGAGGTGCGGATCCGTTCGATCATGTACTGGAGGAACTGGTCCTCAAAGGGCTGCAGACTTCCCCCGTCCAGCGGAGGCTCCACCGCTTTGATCCGGTACACATAGAAGTAGTTTCCGTCCCGCGTCCCGCTCAGGCGCACAGAGATATGATGCTCTCCCAGCCAGGAGAACAGCTTCCTAAACCGGATATCCGCCCCGCTCATATCGAGCTGCGACATATGAAAATGCGCGCCGCCATCGTAGTACTCGAACGCCAGACGTCTGGCAGGATTCGTGAAACCGCCCGCGATCCGGTGCGGTACCTCTCTCCCTTGCGGCACCGCCAGAATCAGAAAGATCTTATGACCCAGATCCGTCTTGGTCTGTGCCGGGAAGATCCGGTAGACCTCATCCGGATCCGGTCCACTATCCGCGGCGCGCTGTACTTCCGGCTCTTCCCAGGCCAGGCCGCTCCCGCACCCGGAGATTCCCGGTCCGGTCAGCTTTCCGTGCGCCTTGCGCGAAAGATCCGGCTTCTTTGCCGCCTTGGCATGCGTTTTTGGCGCCGGCTTTTTTCCCGTTTTCTTTGACCGTTCACTGGCCTTCTCCTCCAGGATCAGTTTCCTCATCCTGACCACTTCCGGATCCGGAACTTCCGACCGGCGTTTGGAATGCTCACGTTCCATTGTTTCGCGGTGCACCGGAATCGCCAGTCCCATCTTCTTCAGGACATCCAGATATTCATCAATCCGGGCGTCTGTGATCTCACCGCCGCTCTCTTCGCACGCTTCATTCCAGATTCCTTCGAGCTCGTCCATATAGTGCTGCTCCATATTCGGAGCAAACGCGAGCCCATTTTCCGCGAGTATCTGTTCTATTGTCCTGGCTTTCGCCATAGCACTCTCCTTCTGCTTTTCTCAGGCGCGTACCGTCGTCTCGCTAATTTGATGATGCAAAGGTCAAAAGTCCTGAAACCAAGGCAAGCCGAATCGCGTTCATCCGGATACAGCCCGGCTGCTCAGGCCAGCTTCAGGATCAATTCCAGAACGCGGCGGGCATTCACCGCGATCTCCTCGCGGGTAATCAGCCCTTTCTCATAGGCTTCCTTCACCCGCTCCGGATGGCCGGCGCCCATCTTGATGTCATTTCCGGCCTTCAGCTCCAGATAATGCTCCCCGCAGGTCCACCAGTCTGTCGTGACAGCGCCGTCAAATCCCCAGTCCTCCCGCAGGATGCCGGTCAGAAGCTCCCGGTTTTCCGAAGTATGCACTCCGTTCAGAAGGTTGTAGGAGGACATGATCGACCAGGGCTTTTCCCGCTTCACGATCAGCTCAAAGGCGCGCAGATAGATCTCCCGAAGCGCTCTCTCGCTCACGCGGGAATCGCTTCCTCTCCGGTTTGTCTCCTTGTTGTTGACGCAGAAATGTTTCACGCATGCGCCGATTCCCTGAGACTGAACGCCCCGCACCACGGCTCCCGCGCACAGGCCCGCAAGCAGCGGATCCTCCGAATAGTATTCGAAGTTCCTGCCGCACAGCGGGCTTCTGTGAATGTTGATCGCCGGCGCCAGCCATACGCAGCAGTTGTTCTCCTTCACCTCAAGCGCAGCCGCTCTTCCGACACGTTCCAGAAGCTCCTGATCCCATGTGCACGCCAGCATCGTCGCGCACGGCCATGCCGTCGCCGTGACGCCGGTTTCCTTCGTCACGCGGAAGCCTGCGCCGCCGTCCGCCGTCATCGCGTTCGGCACGCCCCATTTTTCCAGATTCCCCCAGCCATAGGTATTCGCAACACCGGTATTCGGCTGGCCGCCGGTCAGAGAGATCAGCTCATCCACCGACAGTTGATTCATAAATTCGTCCAGCGTGTGAGTGCCATCCGCAACCGCATCGAACAGAATCCGCTCCGGATGCTTTTCGGCCTTCGGCGACCAGGGCGCCTGCCCCTGGGGCACCGCCTCCCGCGCAGGGAGCGGAAAATCGTTCATCAGATCCGGAATCGGCTCCAGGCAGGGCACCCGCTCCGGATATTCTCCCGTCTCAAGCGGTTCAAAACTTCCGTCCGGAAGCATTCTCTTCGAAAGCTTTTTCGGCGCGCAGCGCTCTGTAAGCTGCTCCAGAACCAGATCCTCCTCCAGGGTCCAGGTATACAGGACCCGTGTCAGGTTCCTGACGCTGTCGCCCGCGTAGAATTCATAATCTCCCTTTTCCAGCACCCATGCAGACCGGCACACCTTGCCCGCATCGTCATAGGAGGCAAGGCACCTCACCGGAAATGACATATCGATCATCTGCGATACACCACTTCCCAGCATTCCCGTCTTGGCAAAGGAAACCAGCTCCAGCGCGCTCTTCCCGAGCTTTCCCTGCGGCTGCTTCGCATAGATCTGGACGACCGTTTTTCCCGGCAGTTCCGACAGATTCGTCACCTTCACGGACAGCACGATCTCATCCCCGGAATGGGCGCAGTAGACCGGCTTGATCAGGAAGTCCGAATAGGACAGGCCGTATCCGAAGGGATAGCTGACCCGCTCCTTCGCGCCGGGCACCGTCTCAAAAAAGCGGTATCCGACGTAAATGTCCTCTGCATAATCCACATAGTCCGCCGACGCATGAAACTGCTCCGTGGATGGGTAATCCTCCAGCGTTTTCGCAAATGTATCCGCAAGATGCCCGCAGGGGTTCACATCCCCCGTCAGGATGTCCGCCGCGGCCAGTCCGCCTTCCACGCCGCCCTGAAACGCAAGCAGGGCGCCCTGAATCCTGTCATTTGCCCGGAACCACTCCGTCTCCATCACGCCGCCGATGTTCAGGACTACGATCACCTTCGCAAAGTTCTCCGTAACCAGGCGGATCATCTTCTGCTCCGCCTGCGTCAGGCAGAAATCGCCGTTCTCAAAAAGCTTTGCAGAGAGGTCAAACATCTTCTGCTCCTCTGCCGACAGCTGATAGTTCCCGGTCAGCACCGTCTTTCGGTCCCAGCCTTCGCCGGAAAAACGGCAGATGGAGATGATCGCGGTATCCGTGAAGGCTTTTGCCTCCTCCAGCAGTTCGGCGGGAACCTCCGGTTCCACCGTCATGCCCGGAGCCGCTCCACCCTCATACTGCCTGGCAACATTTTGCTCATAGAAGTCAGCCAGGGATTCCAGGATCTCAACCTTTCCTTCCTTCTGTTTGATCTGCATACCCTGATGCAGGCTGCGCAGATACGGCACCGTCACATCGCCGCTCCCTCCGCCGCCTTTCACGTAGTCAGCTGTCCCCTTTCCGAACAGCGCAACCTTTGTCCCCTTTTTCAGAGGAAGCACATGGTCTTCATTTTTCAGAAGAACCATTCCCTCGCTCGCCACCTGGCGGGACAGTTCCAGATGTTCTCTGGACGCCGTAATCCTGCGCCCGTCCTCGCCCAGTGGCAGGACCGGAGTATACCGAAGCCGGTTCCAATGGCTGTTCATCGCATTTCTCCTTCTCATTTTCTTCCAGACTTCCGCCGGGGCGGAAGGAATGCCTGTTACGCTTTCTTGCCAGTCATGCTGTGTGAGCTCTATTGTAACACAAATAGACGGAGGGAAAATACCCCTCCAGAACCCGAAAGATCCCTTCCCGGGAACACCGCCGCGATCCTGTCAGAGGTTTTCAGGCAAAGCGAAAGCGGCGGGACAGATCAAACTGCCCCGCCGCCGGGTATCCGCGACCGCTGCCGGATAGGTGCCCGTTTCCCGGCCTCTACCCGGACCGCGGTCATCACAAACAAAAAGGTTTATGGCTGCCACATTGAATAAGGATTGCTCCGATCAGCCCTTGACCGCACCGGCGGAAACGCCGCCTACGATGTTCTTGGACAGAATCAGATATACAATGATAACCGGGAAGATTGAGAACGCGATCATCGCGTAAACCTGTCCCATGTCAAACTTCAGCCAGTCAGCCGCACGCAGCTGAGCAATCAGAATCGGAAGCGTCTTCGACTTGTCCTCGTGAAGAATCAGGGACGGAGTGAAGTAATTATTCCAGCTTGCCACGAAGGTAAAGATTGCCTGAACTGCAATCGCAGGACGCATCAGCGGAAGTGCCACTGTGTTGAAGATTCTTACTTCACCGGCGCCATCGATTCTTGCCGCCTCGATCAGCTCGCCCGGAAGGTTGGAATCCATGTACTGCTTCAGGTAGAAGAAGGTTACCGGTGCCGCAATGGACGGAATGATCAGCGGGATGAAATTGTTCTCCAGATGCAGGTTCTGAACCAGCTTGACAAAACCAAGTGCCGTAACCTGCGTCGGGATCATCATGATGGTCAGGATAAAGGTGAAAATCGCCTTTCTTCCGGCATAATCATATGCATGGATCGAATATGCCGTCATCGTCGAGAAGTATGTGCACGCCGCAGCGCTCAGTCCGGCGATGATCAGTGAGTTCAGCATTCCCCGAAGAACCGGAAGCGTTCCGGTAAACAGATTCGTGAGGTTCTCGATCAGGTGCGTACTCGGGATCGCCGTGAAGCCTTTTCCCAGCTCACCGTTGGACCTGGTCGCGTTGATAAACAGCACATAGAACCAGAACAGGCACAGGAAGGAAATAATGATGAGAACCGTATAAGAAACCGCTCTTCTGGCGTGAACGGTATTTTTAATCTTTTCGTCTTTCATAGTCCACACCCCCTTTATTTCACTTCATCCTTCGCTGTCACCCGGAATACGATCGCACTCAGGATCGCGGTCAGGATCAGCAGGAGGACAGACAGCGCACCGGCCAGGCCGAAGTTCTTGCTGTACAGATGCTTGTTCAGGTACATGATCAGTGTCATGGAGGATCTCATCGGGTCACCGGTACCGTTGGTCAGGATCTGCGGGACATCGAACATCTGCAGACCGCCGATCAGGGACGTGATGACTACGTAGATGAAGATGGGCTTCAGCAGCGGAATCGTAACTCTCCAGAAGATCTGCGTCGGTGTCGCGCCATCCACTTCGGCCGCCTCATACAGGGAATCAGAGATTCCCATCATGCCCGCCATCAGAAGAATCGTGGTGTTTCCGAACCACATCAGGCAGTTCATGAATGCAACCAGTCCTCTTACGGATCCCACATGAGCCATGAAGTCATACGGCTCCTTGAAGATATGCATGTTAACCAGAATCGAGTTGATCGGGCCGGTCTTCGCAAACATGGTGAAGAACAGCATGGCAAAAGCGGAAGCCATGATCAGGTTCGGCAGATAGATGACTGTCTTGAAGAACCTCTGGCACTTCAGCTTCAGCTGCGGATTCGTAAACCACGATCCGAGCAGCAGAGACAAAACAATCTGAGGAATGAAGCCCAGCACCCACATGATCATGGTATTCTTGAAATACTTCAGCAGGTCTCCCTGCGTCAGCAGCTGGACATAATTCTTCAATCCTACAAAGTTCGGACCAATCTGCTTCAGTCCGGACATATAATTCTCAAAGAAACTGTTGTATACGGTTGTTACCAGCGGAATCAGCTGGAATACGACGAATACGACCAAAAACGGGATCAGAAAGTAATAACCCCAGCGGTTATATCTCACAACCGCGCTGTTTTTCTTACTTTTCATGATGTATTTTCTCCATTGCCTGTGATGAACGTAAGCTCTTTGGCTTAAAAAGGGAGCCTGTCCGCCTACGGCGGGCAGGCCCCCTGGTAGATCATTTTCTATGAAGTTTCACTATGATGCGGGTAATTACTCCGTTACCAGCTCCGGATACTTCTCAACGATCGCGGTGTTGAACTGTGCAAGAGCCTCTTCATAAGAAGCGTTGCCATCGAAGTAGTTCTTCATAGCAGCCTGGAACTCTTCGTTGCAGCCCTGATCATACGGGCTGGTGTTGCTCATGTCGACAAGCTCAGCGCCTGCTGCAAGCATCTCATACGGATTCTGTCCGCCGAGGATAGCCAGGTTACCGGAATCATCCGCTGCAAGCTCTTCCAGAACTTCCTTGTTGTTGACGCAGTCAGAATCGTTCTGAGCGATCTCCTTCATGACATCGTTGTCGGTGGTCATGGTCAGGATGATGTCCTTAACAAGCGTCGGGTTGTCGGTTCCCTTTGCTGCGCAGATCCAGGTGCCGCCCCAGTAGAAGCCCTGCGGTCCGGTTACAAGACCCCAGCCGCCTTCGTTACCGATGGAGCCTTCCTCGTCACCGTGCATCGAGAAGTTGAAGAACCATGCCGGCCCAAAGTAGCAGAACACATCACCGGGATCCTTGAAGAAGCCCTTCGCCCAGTCATCGCTCCACAGCTCAGCAGTGGTGGTCTCGCCAGCGTCTACAGCAGCCTTGGAATCATCGACCCATGCCTTGATGTTGTCATCCAGAACAACCTTGCCGTCCTGTACCCACGGAGCGGAAACATTGTTGGAGTATACACGATAGGTATCGTTAACGGTCGCAGCCATCTTGTAGCCGGCCTCTGCCATCTTCGCGGCAGTCTCATTGTAGGTTGCCCAATCCTTAACAGCTTCCTGAACGTCAGCCGGATCATCGGATCCAAGGACTTCCTTCGCGATCTCACGGTTGTAGATCAGTCCGGCGGAGCAAGCCTGCCAGGAAGAAGCACGGATCATGCCGTCCGCATCCTTGACGATATCCTGTGTGTAGGTGTACTGCTTCGCAAGGTCATCCTCATTGATTCCCAGCTCAGCCATGGTCATCGCAACATCCGCATCCTTATCAACATACTTCAGAGCGTAGTCAGCCTCGATCAGGAAGATATCAACCTTATCGTCCGCCGCAGCGTCAACATTGCCGGGAAGAATGCTGTCAAGGTTGTTCTGATATGCGTTGTCATCCGACGGAGTGATGGTCCAGACAACATCGACATCACCGATCTTGCCGTGGGTCTCATCGACTGCTTCATATCCCGGATAATGATCTGTGATACGATTCTTGAACTCTTCGTTCCAGACCTGGATATTCAGGACCTTGCCCTCTTCCGCAGCCTCTGCGAATGCGGCGTTCGGCAGAACCATTGCGCCAATCAGGCCAAGGCTGATCAGGCTCATCATACGTTTCTTCATAGTTTGTTGCCTCCCTTTTGTTATATGAATGACTCTGAGTTGCGGTCCAGTATCTCTTAGTGTACTATCATTCTCCAGCACCCGTTCGAAATCACTAAACCGTTTTCGTGATACTAATATAACTCGCCTGAAAGGCAGTGTCAACAAGCACCTTTTCACAAATTCGGCACCTGTTTTTTGTACATTTTTCACAAATACGGTTTTAGAGGCCACTTTTCTGGTGACATTTTTTCAGTCTGTCTCACAATGATCAAACAAGTTTTCGAAATCGCTTTCGAATCCAACATAAGAGCCCGGCTGCTTGACATATGCAAACACATATGTTTCCACAACCGGGCTCCCCGCGCGCGCGTTTCAGGCTCTGAGAGCTGACGCGCCTTATAAGTCTCCCGCCCACTGGTGCCCCTGTGCCGGCAGCCGAAGCTGCCAACACAGAAGCAGTGGGTGGGAGAATAAAGTGGGGGCAGCCAGTACTGCCCCCAGAAAGCTCATCCTCAACAGAAGATCAGACCAAAATACAATTATAGAATGACTCTGACCCTCTTTTACTTTCCCCCGTACTGTTTCTTCCGTTTCAGTATAGCGCAGCACGGCCGCATTTTCAATAGGTTTTTGTGTGTTTTGTCAAAAAAGTCCCGTGAAAATCGATTCTATTGGACATCTTTTCTATAAAATGTAACCTTTCAGTGCGCATCGCTGCTTCTGTACCAGAGCACCGACCTACTGCCGCGGTTGTCACTGTGCTTCGTCGTCCTCCTCCTTCAGACTGTACCGCTTCTGGATCGTAATCGTCTCATCATAGCCGGAGAAGATCTGTGCGAGCCTGCCCTCTTCCAGCTTCGGCGTGAGAAGGCTGACAACCGGAACAATGATCAGGCCTGCCAGCATGGTAAGCGCGCCGGCGTTGATCGGGCTCTTGATATAGTGAAGGAACATGTTGCTCAGCGTAATTCCGACGCCGGCCGCAAAACTCGCCCACACGGAAAGCTTCGTTGTCCCCTTCCAGTAGAGCCCGTACAGGAACGGGGCCAGGAAGGAGCCCGCGAGTGCGCCCCAGGAATAACCCATCAGCTGCGCGATAAAGGTCGGCGGATTCAGCGCCAGGACAACGGAGATCACGATGAACACCACAAGCAGAACACGCATGATCAGGAGCTTTTTCTTCTCGTCAAGGTCTGTCTTGAAATGAGCGATCAGATCCAGCGTAACCGAAGACGAGGAAGTCAGGACCAGCGAGGACAGCGTCGACATGGAAGCGGACAGAACCAGCACCACCACGATACCGATCAGAATGTCCGGCAGGCCGGCGAGCATGGCCGGAATGATCGCGTCGTAAGCAACGGAACCATCCGGGTTCGTAATGGTCGGATTCTCACTGTACAGTCTTGCGAAGCCGCCAAGGAAATAGCAGCCGCCCGCCACAACAATCGCAAAGAAGGTCGAGATCACCGTACCTGCCTTGATGGATCTCTCGTCCTTGATCGCGTAGAACTTGCCGACCATCTGCGGAAGCCCCCAGGTGCCCAGTGAGGTCAGAACCACAACGCCCAGAAGATTCAGAGGATCCGGCCCGAAGAAGGAGGTAAATGCCCCCTGCATCCCCGCTGTGACCGGAAGATCGCTCTCGTACCTGGACAGGGTCGTCAACGCCTGCAGGAAACCGCCGTTGCTCTTCAGCACCGCAAGGATGACCGCGGAGATGCCGAACAGCATGATGATGCCCTGAACGAAGTCATTTACCACTGTTGCCATGTAGCCGCCCAGAAGGACGTACACGCAGGTCAGCGCTGCCATGACAATGACGCAGACTGTATACGGAATGTCGAAGGCCATCCGGAACAGTCTCGACAGACCGTTATAAACCGAGGAGGTATAAGGAATCAGAAAGACAAATGAGATCAGCGCGGCGGCAACCTTCAGGCTTTCGGAGTCAAACCGCTTCCCGAAGAAATCGGGCATTGTACGTGAGTTCAGATGCTTCGTCATGACTCTTGTGCGGCGTCCGAGCACGATCCAGGCAAGAAGGGATCCGAGCACCGCGTTGCCGATTCCGGCCCAGGTCGCGGATACGCCATATTTGTAGCCAAACTGTCCCGCATACCCGACAAACACGACCGCCGAGAAATACGAGGTGCCGTACCCGAACGCGGTCAGCCACGGGCCCGCGCTCCTTCCGCCCAGAACAAATCCATCCACGCTGCGCGCCTTTCTTCTTGTCATGACGCCAATCAAGACCATGACCGCGAAGAAGACGATCAAAAATATCACTTTGATTGCCATGTCTCCTGTTCCCCTCTCCATATTGAAAACCTGAATGTTTCTCGCCTGCATCCGGCTGTCCGGCTCCATGTATGATGCAGAATCATGTTTATACATCTGCTTTAGCTCTTTCATGCATGGAATCTTTAACGCGTTAAAGCAATGATAACACACTTTTCAAAAAAATCAACCCTCTTGTGAGGGTTGATCAATAATTGTCTCAGATTGTCTCAATGGCCTTCCAGCTGATTCTCCTTCGCGACAAGGTTTTCCACGCCGTAGCGTTTCCTCAGCGCAGGCTTTTCGATCTTGCCGGTCGCGTTGCGCGGTACGTCTTCAAAGATAATTTTCCGCGGTCTCTTGTAGCGCGGCAGCGCTTTGCAAAAGCGCTCAATCTCATCCTCCGTACACTTCATGCCTTCCTTGATCTCGATGACCGCACCGGTGATCTCTCCCAGACGCTTGTCCGGCAGGCCGATGACAGCGACATCCTTCACCTTCGGATGCTCTGAGATAAAGTTCTCAATCTCGACCGGATAGATGTTCTCACCGCCGGAGACGATGACGTCTTTCTTGCGGTCCACCAGATAAATGAATCCATCCGGATCCTGCATGGCCATATCGCCGGTAAACAGCCACCCGTTCTTCAGCACCTCTGCAGTTGCCTCCGGATTGTTGAAATACTCAGTCATGACACCGGGGCCCTTGACGCACAGCTCTCCGACTTCGCCCTGTTTCACCGGGCACCCTTTCTCGTCCGCGATCATGCATTCCCAGCGATATCCCGGAACACCGATCGCGCCGACCTTATGAATATTCTCCAGACCCAGGTGCACACAACCGGGACCGGTCGATTCGGACAGGCCGTAGTTGGTATCGTACTGATGGTTCGGGAAATACTCCTTCCAGTGACGGATCAAGGAGGGCGGAACCGGCTGCGCGCCGATGTGCATGAGTCTCCACTGATCCAGCTTGTAATCACTCAGCTTGAGATCGCCTCTGTCAAGCGCGTCCAGAATATCCTGCGCCCACGGAACCAGCAGCCACACGATGGTACACTGCTCATCCGACGCAGCCTTCAGGATGATGTCCGGCTTCGTGCCTTTCAGAAGAACCGCCTTGCTGCAGGTCCACAGAGATCCCATCCAGTGGAACTTCGCGCCGGTATGGTAGAGCGGCGGGATGCACAGGAAACAGTCATCCTTTCCGGTGTGGTGATGCACTGCCTCCATCTCCGCTGCCTGGTACAGCGACAGATGCTTGTGCAGAATCGCCTTCGGAAAGCCTGTGGTCCCCGACGAGAAATAGATTGCTCCGTCATCCTCATTCGTCAGCGCAACCCCGGGGGAGGTGCTGGGATAATCCGATACCAGATCTCTGTAATTCTCCGCAAAATCAGGGCAGCCGTCCCCGACATAAAACAGCAGGCGGCCCATCCCGATTCCATCCACATTCAGCTGCAGACGCTGAATGAATTCCGGTCCGAAGAACAGGACACTCACCTCCGCCAGGTTCAGGCAGTAGGAGATCTCATTTGAGGTATAGCGGAAATTGAAGGGAACCGCGATCGCTCCGGTCTTCAGAATACCGAAATAGATCGGCAGCCATTCCAGGCAGTTGAACATCAGGATCGCAACCTTATCCCCCTTCCGGATTCCGCGGTCGATCAGCATGTTCGCAACGCGGTTCGCCTTCTCGTCAAAGGTCTGCCAGGTAATCTGGCGACGGTACGGATGCGGAACGGTCTGCTGAACCAGATCGTATTCCTTGAAGGACAGCTTGCGCGGATCCTCCATGGTCGGGTTGAGTTCGATCAATGCGATCTCATTTCCATGTTCGCGGGCATTTCTCTCAAGCAATTCTGTTACAGGCATGTCGTTTCATTTTCCTCTCTATTAATGATTGTAGCTGGCTGCCAGCTTCGCGAAGGCATCCAGTGATCGCTCCGCACGTTCTGTCGGCACACAATAACTGATGCGTGTATGGCCCGGGCATCCGAATCCCGTCCCGGGAACGATCAGCAGGTTGAAGTCCTTGGCCTTCTCACAGAAAGCGACATCATCCGCGATCAGCGTGCGCGGGAACATATAAAAGGTTCCCTGCGGCTCCACGACGGTGAAGCCGATGTCTCTCAGTCCTTTCACCAGGATATCCCGGTTCTTCTCATAGACGGAAATGTCACTGGTGTCCTCCGCACATTCCGCGCAGACTCTCTGGAACAGGCTCGGCGCGCTGACATAGCCAAGAGAGCGGGAAGCGCCGGCGACAGCCGCGAAGACCTCCTCCTTCTCTTCCATGTCCTCCGCAACCAGGACGTAGCCCATACGCTCACCGGGAAGCGACAGCGCCTTCGACCAGGAGTAGCAGACCAGCGTGTTCGGATAATACTTCGGCACGAAAGGTACCTTCACACCGGAAAATGCGATCTCGCGGTAGGGTTCATCCGTGATCAGATAGATGACATGGCCGTACTCCTTACTCTTTTCGGTCAGGACAGACGCCAGGCGAAGGATTGTCTCCTCGGAATACACCGCTCCGGATGGATTGTTCGGAGAGTTGATCAGAACCGCCTTGGTGCGTGGAGACAGCGCCTCTTCGAATCGATCAAAATCAATCTGAAACGCATCGATGTCAGCCGGTATGAGCTTCATGATGCCGCCGGCACCTTCGATAAAGACCCGGTACTCCGGGAAAAACGGAGCAAATACGATGACTTCCTCGCCTCTCTCCAGCAAGCCGTTCAGGCATCCGCACAGTGCCCCTGCAGCTCCGGTTGACATATACAGGCTCTGCGCCTTTGCAGGGTAATCGAATCTTCTCCGGATGGAATCCGCAACCTTCTCCCGGACCAGCTGGTCTCCCTGCGCGCTGGTATATCCATGCAGCGCCACCGGATCCATCTCCGTCAGAAGCCGGACCGCAGTCTCATTGACAGACGCAGGCGCCGGAACAGAAGGGTTCCCGATCGAAAAGTCGAACACATTCTCCGCGCCAACCTCCGCGATCCTTTTCTTTCCGAACTCAAAGAGCTCTCTGATCACAGAGCGCTGCGTGCCAAGCCCCAGCGCTCTCTTGTTTACATTTGCCATTCTCTTTCTTCTTCCTCCCATAGCGAAGTTTTGGAAGTTGACTTACTGCTTACGGATGCCGTTTTTGTAATCTCGTTTTACTCTGTACGCTATTACTGCAGTGCTTCAGCCTCTCCCCAACTCAAATGCCTTCAGGTTGACATCCCGGAACTTTTCCGGAACAAGAGCCTCGATTGCCTGCTGCCATTTTTCAGCAGGGATGTCAAAGTATTTCGAAAGGCGTCCCATCAGCACAATGTTCACTGCCTTGGACGAACCAGCCTCTTCCGCCAGTGTCAGGCAATCCATCGCATCCACAACCGCTCCCTTTTCCTCCAGTTTCGCGATCAGATTCTCCGGATAAGCTGCCGCCCCCGTGATCACCGGCATCGGTTCAATCCTCTGGGTATTGGTTACGATGCGTCCGTTTTCTCTCAGATAAGGAAGATACCTGGCTGCTTCCATCTGCTCGAAGGACACAATAAAGTCCGCCTCTCCTTTGTCGATGATCGGCGAATAGACCTTGTCACCGAAACGCACATAGGTCACGACGGATCCGCCTCTCTGGCTCATGCCGTGAACCTCTGAGACCTTTACGTCGTACCCTTCCTTCAGCAGGAGGTATCCCAGAAGCTTGCTTGCCAGCAGGCTTCCCTGACCTCCTACACCGACAATCATGATATTCTTCGTTTCCATTGATCAAGTGTTCCTTCCTGATATCAAATGCCGCAGCCCTGTCCGGATCCGGACTCCGGTCCGGCCGGGCAGGACGATGTTGTTCATTTTTTCCTGTTACTCCGTGCTGACCAGCGCATCAAACTTACACATCTGCCGGCAGACGCCGCAGCCGATACACTGCGTTCTGTCAATCACTGCTTTCTTATCCTTCATACTGATCGCCGGACATCCGATCCGCATGCAGGCCTTGCAGCCGACACATTTATCAGGGTCATTTACCAATGGTTTGTTATGAACTACTTTCCGGCCGCCGACCGTTTTGAGCAGGGCGCACGGTCTTCTGGAAATGATCACGGATGGAGCCGCCACAGCCAGTTCCTCTGTCAGCACCGCGTCGCACTGGGAGAGATCATAGGGATCCACCACCTTGACCCGATCGATTCCCATCGATCTGACCAGGCTCTCCAGATCAATCTTTCCGCACGGATCCCCGTGGATATCCAGTCCGGTAGAAGGATTCTGCTGGTGACCGGTCATGCCGGTAATCGAATTGTCCAGAATGATCACCGTGGAATTGCTCTGGTTGTATGCGATGTCCGCAAGGCTCGTCATCCCGGAATGCAGGAACGTAGAGTCACCGATCACGGCAACCGTTTGCTTCTCCGAGGCTTCCCCGCAGGCTTTGTTGAATCCATGAAGCATACTGACCGAAGCGCCCATGCAGAGGTTATTGTCCATCGCAAACAGCGGCGGCGCTCCTCCGAGCGTATAGCATCCGATGTCACCCATGACACGCACATTTTTCTGATGCAGCGTGTAGAACAGGCCTCTGTGGGGACATCCCGCACACATGACCGGCGGGCGGGCCGGAATCTCCTCCTCGAGAGATACAGACGCAGGGATATCCACGCCCATCGCTTCACGCAGAAGATTCTGGCTGTATTCCATCTCCATCGGAAGCGCATCTTTTCCGTAAACATGAAGCCCCATCTGCTTGCAATGATTCTCAATGATCGGATCCAGTTCTTCCACCACCCAGATCTCATCCACACTTGCCGCGAAATCCTTGATCAGCGTCGTCGGAAGCGGATTGATCAGCCCGATCTTCAGCACATCAACACTGTCGCCGTACACTTCCTTCACGTACTGGTAACAGGTAGAGTCGCATATGATCCCGACTCTGCCCATGCCATCCTCTGCAGGATGCGGAGCATTCGCAACATTTTCTCCGGGATCCTCCCGGTCCTCGGCCCATTCAATGCGGTTCAGCCTGACATTGCCGATCACGCATTGATTCCCCAGGGCAACCAGCTGTTTCGTGCGTGCTTCCACAATGGGATGTCTGCGAATCGCGTTGGCCGGTGTCATCAGATATTTCTGCGGGTTCCTGACATATTCCTTCTGCGCAGGGCAGACACGTTCCCCGGTCTCCACGACACTCTGAGAGTGAGCAATTCGTGTACACATCTTGATAATGACAGGCGTGTCATATGTCTCGGAAATCTCATAGGCTGCCTTCGCAAATGACAATGCCTCCGCGGAGTCTGACGGTTCCAGCATCGGAAGCTTCGCCGCGATCGCATGATGGCGGGAGTCCTGTTCATTCTGGGAAGAATGCATGCCGGCGTCATCCGCAACCACGATGACCATTCCGGCGTTGACACCGGTATAAGACGCGGTATACATCGGATCCGCCGCCACATTCATACCGACATGTTTCATGGCGCACATACTGCGTTTCCCGGCGAGTGCCGCGCCGTACGCAACCTCCATGGCCACCTTCTCATTCGGCGCCCATTCACTGTAGATGTCCCGGTACTTCGCAATCTCCTCCGTCACTTCGGTGCTCGGAGTACCCGGGTAGCTGGAGGCCACACTGCAGCCGGCCTCATACAAGCCTCTCGCAAGTGCCTTGTTCCCAAGCATCAGCTCTTTCATGTCTCTTCTTCCTCCAATGATGCTTTGATCTTGTCCCGAAGACAGCCGGTCCCGTCGGAAAGCATGCGCTTCACACGACTGATCGTCGCCGAACTGGCTCCTGTACTCTTCATAATATCCAGATAGACCTTATCCTGGCTCAGCATCTTCGCCACTTCAAACCGCTGTTCAAGTGCTTCCAGCTCCTTGCCTGTGCACAGGTCATCCAAAAAATCACAGCATTCCTCATAAGAACTAAGTGTAACGATCATATCGTACATGGCGCGTCTGCGCTGTCTGACTCTCATTCTGTCCTCCACACCATCCTTTCTTTTTGTGTGCTTCATACTGTCCTATCTTATCACTTTCATGCTTTAAAGTAAACCGATTAAAGTATTAAAGGAGGGAGAGAATAGATACACCCCGCTTCCGCCTGCCTCGGCTGGCGGAAGGCGGGGTGCGATTAGCAGCTCGATTCCTTTCCTTCGCCTTTGCTTTCGATGCGCCTTCCGGCATGGCGGAGAGGCTGTTCTTACATCGTAAGACGTCCTGCGAACAGCGTTCCTGCGGGAATCCCTTTCACAATATCATACAGTGCTTCCGGGCGGCTTCCGTTGCAGATGGTCACGTCGATTCCCTGCCGCGTCGCGAGTTCCGCTGCCTGGAGCTTCGTCTTCATACCGCCGGTTCCGCGCCTTGATCCGGCGCCGCCGGCAAGTTGATAGAGGGACGCATCGATCTGGTCAATCCTCGGGATCAGTTTCGCCTGCGGATGAAATCTCGGATCAGCCTCGTAGAGGCCATCGATGTCTGACAGAATTACCAGGCGCTTTGCCTGGACAAGCACCGCAACGACCGCCGACAGCATGTCGTTGTCGCCAAACAGGCGATCCTTCGACTCAATCTCAGTGTAGCTGACAGAGTCATTTTCATTCACAACCGGGATAATCCCGCACTCCAGCAGGGCATTGAACGTGTTCGTCAGATTCTCTTTCTTTTCCTCCTGCTCGATATCCGAGGCATTCAGCAGAATCTGTGCTATGGTATGCCCGTATTCTCCAAAGAATTTGTCGTACAGGAACATGTTCTGGCACTGGCCGACCGCTGCGGCAGCCTGCTTCATCCGCATTGATTTTGGTTTTTCCTTCAAGCCCATCTTGCTGCATCCCACTGCAATCGCACCGGACGAAACAAGAATTACCTCATTCCCAAGGTTTGCGATATCACTGAGCACCATGGAAATCTTGTCAAATGCCCGCAGGTTTGTATTGCCCGCATCGTTTGTCAGGCTGGAAGTGCCGACCTTTACTACAATCCTGTTCTGTACCAGTCCCATGTTTTCTTTTCCTCTCCTTACATCTCCCCGCAATCCCAGGGCAATCCAACATCCTGTCCAATGTATTCTTTCACAATTCAGATTCCGTCCAACATCCTGTCGCGGCTCCTGCCATCCCTCACTGCAATTCCTGCAGTCTCGGGATCATCCATTCGGAAATCATCCCGTTCACGGCTCCCGTGATGATGCCTGCAATTGCCAGCGGAAGAAAGTAATAGCCTACCCGCGCATTTTCCACAACCATCGCAGCGACAATCACCTGTCCGGCATTGTGCGCGACACCGCCGATTACACTGACTCCGGCCGGCGAGAATTTCCCGGTCCGTTTGACTAGCTGCATGCAGAGCAGGCTGAGACCGGCGCCGGCGGCAGAATATAGAATGCCGAAGGCATTTCCAAACAGAAACCCGGCTGCGAGTATTCGCGCCAGGTTGACCAGGGCAGCTTCTTTCCAGGAGTACAGGTACAGCACAGAAACGATTGCCGCATTCGGCAGTCCCAGCTTCATGCCCGGTATTCCCGCAAAAAACGGGATCAGGGATTCTACATAGGACAGGATGAGTGCTGCTGCGCAGAACAGTCCGAGATATGCTGTCTTCTTTGCCATCCTCTCCTGGTTCTCCTCCTGCCATTGCTGCTTCCGTTTGTTACAGGAATTGCCGGATCACTTTCAGAACCGCGTCATCCTTCATGGGGCCGATCACTTCCCCTGCTGCTGCCTTGACCTGCTCCCGCGCATTTTCAACGGCATAACTATGGCCGGCCAGTTTCAGCATGCCGATGTCATTCTCATTATCTCCAAATGCGGCTGTCTCTTCCGGCAGGATTTTGAACCGTTCCTGAATCCGTTTCAGCGCGGAGCCTTTGTCCGCTCCGTTCGCAACCACATCCACCCACTTCGGACCTGCCGCCACAATATTTGCCTGGCCGGGAAACTGTTCCCTGATCCTGGCCGCATACCGCGCGGCGTCCCCCTCCACATGCATCGCTGTTTTCAGCACCGGGGGAGCAATCTGCGCAAGATCCGGGCAATGCTCCAGCCGGACACGATACCCTTCGCGAATCCATTTCATCAGGTCTTCCCGGGCGGAATCCGTCCAGACGCACTCTGCATGGTCCGTCAGGATCAGGCTCGTGTCGATCTGACGCATCACGGCAAGCACCTTCTGATAGAAATCATAATCAAGCGCTCTCACGTCAATGGTCTTTCCGCGGTACATCGCGCAGGAACCATTTCCGGACAGGATCACCACCTCGTCCCGGACAGGCTCCAGCAGACGCCGGATGCTGGAAGTATGCCTGCCGCTTGCCGCGACAAACAGGATTCCTTTCTGATTCAGTTCACGGATCACTTCGATATATTCCGGATTCAGGTCAAATGTGCCCTCCGGCAGTATGGTGTCATCCAGATCGGTTGCAATTAATCGGATCATTGTGTCTCCTGCAGGTTCAATTACACTCTTACTCCATCCTTCAGCAAGTCATTTTACTTCAGCAGATCCTTGACAGATCCCATCAGGGAACTGATCAGGTCGCCGGATCCAAGCAAATCTCCCAGCCCTCCGGCTGTATGAGCAGCCAGACTGGAGGCAGAAGACAGGCCTTCTGATTTCAGGAGCAGCATCCTGACCGCCATCTGCGTTTTTTCATCTGCCTCACGATAGGCCTGAATCAGTTTCTTCTCTTCCGCCTTCAGCTGAAAAGCTGTTCCGGACGGTTTCTTCGTGCTGCCCGTGGAGGTCTTCTTCGTGGAGCATGTGGAAGTCTTCTTCGTGGAGCCGGCTGTCTTCACGGCATCCAGCAGAGATTTCTGTGTGACGCCGGTCGCCCTGGCGATCTCCTTCAGAGCCGCCTGTGTCAGTTCCTTCTCGCCGCGCTCCGCAAGGCTGATGTCATGAGCGGATACCCCCTTCACTTTCTTCGCAAGTGCCTCCTGCGTCATTCCCGCCTGTGTTCTCGCTTCCTTAATCAGGGTACCAAGCTTCTTTGCCATCACTGCTCCTCCCATAACGATTTAAGTTGGCTTACTATTTTCGGATGTGTCGAACCCAGTTTATCACAGATATCATTTCGATTCGAGGTTCTTTTTCAGGCTACCGCACACCCCATGAATATGATATGATTACAGCGCCAAAGGCAAGACTTTTTCAGAAAACGAGGACAGAACAGTGAACCGGGAAAAATCAGCTTCCATCTATCCAACCTATTCGATCCTGCCAATCGCAGCCATGCTTGGCATGAATATGGTTGCATATATGGGAACCAGGATCTTTACCACAGGCCGATATCATTATAACATCGAGTCTCCGCTTGACCGTATGCTTCCCCTCGTTCCGTTTTTTGTTGTATTCTATGTTCTGGCGTTTGCGCAGTGGATTACGGGATACCTGCTGATCGGCAGGGAGAAGAAGGAATACTGCTACCGGTTCTTTCTCGGAGAGATCATCGCAAAAGCCATCTGTCTCGTGATCTTCCTTGTCTTTCCGACTACACTCAACCGGCCGGAGATTACCGGAAACGGCATCTTTAAGCGGCTGCTGGCTTTTATTTATTCGGTCGATGCGGCGGACAATCTGTTTCCCTCCATCCACTGTCTGGAAAGCTGGATGTGCTGGAGAGGGTGCAGAAAGCTGACGCAGACCAGACTGCCCGGATGGTTCTCCGGCGCGAATCTGGTCCTCACACTCCTTGTATTTGCATCCACCGTGCTGTGCAAGCAGCATGTTCTGATTGACATAGCAGGAGGCGTTGCAGTGGTTGAACTCGGCCTCTTCCTCGCCCCGAAGATTCTGAAGAAAGCGGGAATCTCATGAAAAAAAAGCTGTTGTGGGCATGCCTCTCTCTTTTGATTGCAGGCCTGACCATCTGGGCAGTCGCATCTCAGAGCCGCAGCTTCTCTCCCGCCGACCTGTGGGCGCTGATCCGAAGTGCAAATAAGGGTTGGCTGGCGGCAGCGCTTCTGGCGATGTTCGGATTCATTTTCTTTGAAGGAATGGCCATCATTCGTGTAGCAGACCGTCTCGGTTACCGGAGGTCCTGGCTGAACGGAACCCTGTACGGTGCTTCGGATGTCTATTTTTCCGCCATCACACCGTCCGCGACAGGCGGTCAGCCGGTCTGTGCCTGGTTTATGATGCGCGATGGCATCCCGGGCGCCACTGCGACCGTTACGCTTCTGATCACACTGGTCATGTATACGCTGGCGCTTCTGTTATCCGGCATTGTCACGATGCTGGTCAGTCTTCCGGTCCTGATGGCATTTTCGCGCCTGTCCAAAGTCATGATCGGACTCGGATCCGTGATTCTTCTTTTCCTGGGACTGTTTTTTCTGATGCTTCTGAGGAAGCCGCGGATTCTTCACCGCGTCTGCGGCTCATTTCTGAGGTTTCTGGAAAAGATTCATCTGATGCGCAGTGCCAGGAAACTGAAGGCGAAGCTTGACACCGTTATGGAGGAGTACACGCTTTGTTCGAAAATGCTCCTGGGCAAGGCCAATGTCCTGGTTGAGTCATTTTTCTGGAATCTGTGCCAAAGGCTCTCCTATTTTATGGTTACCTTTCTGCTCTTTATGGCGGTCGGAAAGGGAACCGGCATGGCGGCAAAGGCGACCGCGGTGCAATGTCTTTCCTGTGTCGGATCAAACTGTATTCCGATCCCCGGCGCAATGGGGGCCGCCGACTATATGCTGCTCGATGGCTTCTCACAGATGCTGAATGAAGAAAGCGCGGTGGCAATGGAGATGCTCTGCAGAGGCGTCACCTTCTACGGAAGTGTGTCTGTCGGACTTATCATTGTAATCATCGGTTATTTTATCGGTAGAAGGAGAAAAACAAGATGATCGGCTTTTATGATTATACAGTTCTTCTGACTTATGCATCACTGATCTCGGCGACGCTGGGGATTCTGATCTGTATGGACGGACAGGGGCATCCTTTCATTGGGGTTTTCTTTCTGATGCTGTCCGGATTGTGTGACGCATTTGACGGAAAGGTAGCCCGGACCAAGAAGAACCGCACGATTCAGGAAAAGCGTTATGGGGTTCAGATCGACTCCCTTGCGGATCTGGTTGCATTCGGCGTTCTTCCGGCTTGTATCGGTAATTCCATGCTGCGTGTGCTTCCCTCCATCCCGGAGGTCAGCAGAAAACATGTCAGCCGCATGGCAGGCTGGCCGTTCGTCAGTATTTTCTATACCATTATGGCAATCTATGTGCTGGCTGCTCTGGTCAGGCTCGCGTACTTCAACGTCGAAGAGGAGATCCGCAATGAGAAAAATGAAGGAGTCCGGAAGTATTATACCGGTCTTCCGGTAACCTCCGCTTCCCTGATCTTTCCGATTCTACTCTCCTTCCAGTACATTACGCCCTTTGACATTACGCCGCTGTACTTTGTATCCATGCTGATCGTCTCCGTCCTGTTTGTGATGCCGATCCCGGTCAAAAAGCCGGGAACCCGCGCCATTCTGTTCATGATCGCAGTCGGAAGCATAGACTTCATTATCATGCTGTGGCTGTACATCATGAAGCTTCGCTGAATGAGATCCGGCAGGCTTGAAAGGATCCTTCTATGACGTTTCTCGAATTCCTGTATGGCACTGCGCCCGGAAGGGTGCTTCTGAAGCCGCTGACCGCCCCCGCTCTGTCTCATCTCGCGGGGCGGATTCTTGATCATCCGGTATCAAAGATTCTGATTCCCGGTTTTGTCTCCAGGAATCATATTCCTATGGAAGAGTATCAGGAAACTTCCTATCACAGCTTCAACGATTTTTTCTGCAGAAAGATCAAACCTTCACTCAGGCCGATCGATCCATCACCGGAGCATCTGATTGCTCCTTGTGACGGTCTTCTGAGCGTCTACCCGATCTCACAGGACCTCGTCATCCCGGTCAAGCAATCTCGCTATACCATTTCCTCCCTGCTGCGAAACAGCGCTTTGGCAAAAAAGTTTGAGGGGGGATACTGCATGGTCTTCCGCCTGTGTGTGGACCATTATCACCGCTACTGCTATCCCGATGACGCCGTTCGAAGTGCAGAAGTGAAAATCCCCGGCGTTTATCACACGGTACGTCCTGTCGCGCTGGAAGCGCTTCCTGTTTTTCTGGAAAATACCCGCGAATACTGTCTGCTCCGCACCCGGCATTTCAAAACGATCGTCCAGATGGAGGTTGGCGCCATGCTGGTGGGCAGGATCTGCAATCCGCCTTCCGCCAGGCAGGTCAGGCGCGGTCAGGAGAAGGGGTTCTTCCAGTACGGAGGCTCCACAATTATCCTTCTGGTTCAAAAAGACCAGGTTCACATGTCCGGAATGTATCGTGCAGCGCGGGAAGTTCCTGTTCACATGGGGCAGGAAATCGCATGCACATGCAAATGATATCTGCATTCCCAAAAGAGGCCGCAAAAAATATGATTTCTCTACTGGCTCTCCTGCCGATTCCTGCGTATAATAAATCAACGGACAAAAAACAGGTCCGGTTTATATCTTTCTATTCAGGATATCAATAAGGGAGGAAGCAAAAATGTCAGAAGAGAAGAAAGTCAATATGAATGATTCCATGGACGAAGTCAATGGTGGAATCGGCGGAAGCGGGTTCTATATGACAGTCGGCAACTGCAACGGCGGATATCTTGCACTGAGGCCGCAGCCGGTTTGGAACCAGTATCAGGAGCTTGCACAGCTTTATCCGGGATATCAGGTATTCACCTATGGTGCAACCTCAAACGGAACCGGCCTGAACGGCGTCCCCTGCACTTATCGCTATGTCAACTTCAATGGCATCTGGGGATGGGCAAACGCCGCTTTCCTGTACTGATTCTTCGTATAAACCGGGAGCCGCCGGAAGGCGGCTTCCTTTTTATTTATGATATTGCTACAATCTGCCTTTTTTGTTTACGGCATCGCGATGTTTCAGTTGCGTGAAGTGATATTCTGACTTAAGATGATCAGGATAACTGATTCGGAATGCTGTATTTGGAAATACTGTATTGGGAGAGTACATATTATGAATATCAAAGAAAGCCTTGGGAGATTCGGTCTGAACCAGGCAGTGAATTATGTCTACAAAGATCCGGAAAAGAATATGATGAAGGTCATGGAAGCCGTTGACAAGTTTGCCGGCGGTCAGTTTCCGGGCCAGATCAAAACCATAAAGGATGCCATCCAGAATCCGGAGCATCCTTATTATCCGTATGTCAGACACGTCCTGTTCGACGTAGACCGTGAAGTCGTCAAGACTGTCATCAACAATTTCTTCTTTAATGTAAACCTGAAGGGCTGGAAGGTTCAGGAAGAGCTTCGTGAGAAGTACAACTGCAACATCCCGTGGGCAGTCCTGCTGGATCCCACTTCCGCATGTAACCTTCACTGCACCGGATGCTGGGCTGCGGAATACGGCAGCAAGCTGAATCTTTCCTTTGAGGAGATCGATGATATCATCCGTCAGGGAAAAGAACTCGGAATCTACATGTATATCTATACCGGCGGTGAGCCTCTGGTACGGAAGAAGGATATCATTCGTCTGTGCGAGAAGCACAGTGACTGCATCTTCCTGTGCTTTACAAACGGAACCCTGATCGACGACGAGTTTGCCGACGATATGCTTCGTGTGAAGAACTTTGTTCCGGCCATCTCGCTGGAAGGCTTCGAGCAGGCAACCGACGGACGGCGCGGCGACGGCGTCTACAACCGTGTTATGGAAGCGCTGGAAAGACTGCATCAGAGAAAGCTGTTTTACGGCATCTCTGCCTGCTACACCAGCCAGAACTATGACTCCATCACCTCAACCGACTTCCTGAACAAGCTGATTGAGACCGGTGTCTATTTCATCTGGTACTTCCATTACATGCCGGTCGGAAATGACGCGGATGTATCCCTGCTTCCGACTCCGGAGCAGAGAATCGAAGTGTACAGACGCATTAATGAGTTCCGTGACAACAACTCTCTGTTCATGATGGACTTCCAGAATGACGGAAGATATGTTGGCGGCTGCATCGCCGGCGGACGCAGATATCTGCACATCAACGCGAACGGGGATGTCGATCCGTGTGTCTTCATCCACTATTCGGATTCCAATATCCGTGAGAAGTCTCTGCTGGATGCGCTCCGCAGTCCGCTGTTTATGGCATATCATGACGGACAGCCGTTCAACGACAATATGTACCGTCCCTGCCCGATGCTGGAGAACCCGGACATCCTGCCGGATCTGGTCGCGAAGACAGGCGCGCATTCCACAGACCTCCAGTCTCCGGAATCGGCAGAGCATCTGTGCGGAAAGTGCACAAAGTACGCCGAGAACTGGACGCCGCATGCCAACGAGATGTGGGAAAAGGAAACTCAGCGGTAAGCAAAACCGCCTTCAATTTTGATATCAGCGGAAAGGTCCCCGATCCCGAGAAGGGCTGCGGGGACCTTTCCGAATATAGAGGGAATCTTCCATCCTGTCACCACAGTCATGCCGACTACGCAATTGTCCGCACGGAAGGATGGACAGCCGCATACCGTTCTCATATTCAATTCCAGCAGATCCAGAGATCTTGTTCTCAGCTTCGAAACGCCTGTCAGATTCAGCAGCAGCCTGAGATAATCCTCATATGCCAGACCACTGCTCCCGCCTGCAGCCACTGCGTCCGCCCTCTTCAGGTACTTCTTCATCGTCATCAGAGCGCTCAGAGGCACATGCCAGTCCGCATCCGTCTTCTGCAGCGGAATCCTCCCGCCATGCAGAAGAATGCGTGCGTCAAACAGGCTTTCCGCGTACGCCCACTCCAGCAAAAGCGTATGCTTCAGGGCTGCAATCAAAAGCGGTCTGCCGGTCCACCCCAGAATCAGGATCGCCAGTTCCGACGCCTCCTGATTGCGGGCAGGATTCATCACCAGAAATCCATAGTTGAAGCTCTCTCTCAAAAACAGCAGGCTTCGGATCGTTTTCTTCAGATTCTCCTGATCATTGTACTTTCCTCCGATCAGATATTCCGCCTGGTACAGCAGAGCGTCCTCTCCCGGTCCGTCCTTAAAATTCCTGAAATGATCCAGCAGATATTCCCGAAACAGCAGATCATCTATCATGCCGCCCCTGGGGGTATCCAGGCTCAGAACCCCTTTGTTTCCGCGGCGCCGGGAGTATAGCTCACTGCCGTTGATCGACTTTTGGGACAGTTTTATGCTTCCGCAGGTCAGCTCTAGGAGCTTGCCATTCTTAAGCTGGGCCATCTTCTCCCTCGGATCGTGCTTCTCCCCCTCCTTCTGCGCCTCCTCCACCGCTTTCACTGCCTCCGGATCCGTCTGCACCGTAACCGATCCGTCCTCCGCTGTTTCCTGATAGGTCGTCAGCTCTCTCTTTGCATCATTGATGCCATTCTGTTCCTCTTTGCTTTCTTTCTCCGCGCTTTTGCGGCTGCTCTCATACTCGCTCTCCTGCTGCTGAATCCCCTGCGCATCGGAGTAAGCGTCCTTCAGTTTCCCGATTGCGCCTGCCCACGCAGTTTTCGCCATGTATTCAACGGCCTGCTGATAATAGTATTCTCCTCCCCTGTCTGTGAGGAGGGCATACTGATCAATCCGGGCCTCTCCTGCCTTCACCTTCCACGGATCCAGCAAAATACCCGGCAGCCTTCCGGCGACAGAATCGGCAGGCTTCTGATTCTCCTCCATATAGCCGCTCAGCTTCCCGACCATCTGCTCCTTGGAAATCAGCTCCCCGCCATAGGCAGCGTCAACCGCAAACACGCCATAGTCCTCCAGCAAAATATTGTCATACTCAGAAAAGACCGACCACAGGCCAAGAGACACCTCATTCCTGCACTGCGCCCGAGCGCCTGAAAACCGCACCGCCTCCAGAACTGTAAAGCCAAACGCGATAAACACGACACTCAGCAGGCAGAAAAAAACAGTAATGACAGCTCGTTGTCTCTTCATGCAATCTCCCTTCAAACCGGATCAGATGGATCCGCAATGCCATCAATACAGTCTTTATAGCACACCTTTTCCCGCTTCTTTCCGCAATTGAAAAGCTGCCGTTTATTTTTGGCGAAGTGCACATGGGCATGAGAAAAGCCGGGGCGATATCCCCGGCTGATTTGTTATTTTATTTTTCTATGTCACATATTTTCCATCTGCACGGCTGCCATGCGATTGCCGTGTCAGTGCCCGGTTCAACCAGTTCCTTTTCCTCCGCCGCTTGCCGCGTCCGGAGCGTTTCTCTTCTTCAGAGCGGAACCACTACCTGGCGGTAGACTCTCCGGAAGAACAAGACCGAGATCAAGGCGGAAAACAGCTCTGCAATCAGAAAACACCACCACACCTGATTCACGTCCCCGGTGATTCTTGACAGAATCCACGCGGCAGGAATCAGTACAACCAGCTGCCTGCACAATGAAATGATCAGCGAATAGTAGCTTCTGGAAAAGGCCTGAAACACGGAACCAAGAATAATTCCCGCCGCTGCCAGCGGAAAATGCAGTCCGATCTTCCGCAATGCAACCACACCCATTTCCATCATATTCTCTGAGGCATTGAACAGTCCCAGCAGCTGCCGGGGGAAAAACTCAAAGCACAGTGTCCCGGCACACAGCACGCCAAGCGCCAGCACGAAGGAAAACTTCAGTGCCTCATCGATCCGATCCTTCCGCCTCGCGCCAAGATTAAAGGCCAGTACCGGAATCAATCCGTTGTTCAGGCCAAAGACCGGCAGGAAGAAGAAGCTCTGGAGCTTGAAATACACGCCAAATACTGCTGCTGCGGTCTCCGAGAACCCTACCAGAATCTGATTCATCAGATAGCTCATCACGGATCCGATGGACATCATCAGAATCGAGGGAACTCCGACAAAGTAGATCCTTTTGATGACCGCCATGCGCGGATGAAATATCCCCCGCAGACTCAGGTGCAGTTCCCGGTTTTTCTTCTGATTCAGAAACAGTCCCAGCACAGCGGCAATGCTCTGGCCCATCACGGTTGCATAGGCCGCGCCGGCCACACCCAGTTTCGGAAAACCAATCAGGCCGAATATCATGATCGGATCCAGGATAATATTGATGACTGCGCCGGTAATCTGGGAGATCATGGAATACACGGTCTGTCCCGTAGACTGCAGAAGCCGTTCGAAGGTCATCTGAAACAGCAGTCCGAATGACAGGCTGCATACAATGGTCAGGTATGTGGTACCGTAACCAATGATTGTCTCGTTGTGTGTCTGCGCACGGAAAAATGGTCCTGAGGCAAACAATCCGACAAAGACAAAGGCCAGCGCGGAAAACGCCATCAGAAGAAGGCCGTTGTTTGCCGCCTCATCCGCACGATCGAACCGTTTCTCCCCGAGCGATCTCGACAGGAGTGCATTGATTCCGACTCCGGTTCCCGATCCCACCGCGATCATCATGCTCTGCAGCGGAAATGCCAGAGATACGGCCGTCAATGCCTGCTCATTGATCTGTGACACAAAGATACTGTCAACAATGTTGTACAATGCCTGAACGAGCATGGATACCATCATTGGCAGTGACATGGATATGATCAGTTTCTTTACAGGCATTACGCCCATTTTATTTTCCTGTACCTGCGGCAAAAAAAATTCCTCCATTACAGCGCGCTGCCGCGTCTGTCTTCAATGCCTTAACGCCTGCCTGGTCAATTGGATCCGACTTGTTTTACGATCATCTGGATCGTCTCAACATCCTGCCTGGTCACGCGGATGTTGGTCACCTGCTCACTTCCGTCAGGGAGTGTCACCTTCATTTCAAGAACCGAACCCTCCGGCAGTCCTTCCTCTTTTATCTTATGGAAAAACTGACGTACCCTCGGATGCTCCTGATTGAATACCTTCAGCCTGTCCTTCATCTTGAGCAGCGCCATTGGATTTAATGCCATCTTTTTATCCTCCTTATATCTGCGGTTTCTCAGTCCTGCATCCCGTTCAGAATCTCCTCCAGATAAGCTCTGTACTGATCCCTCACCTGAGGCGGTCCGACCAGACGAAGCCCCGGTCCGATGGCTGCCAGCCATCCAAAGAACTGCTTGCTGACCGTAACGGTCATCGTTGCGGAGAAGGTTTCCTCATCCAGCGGCCTCATAAAAATATCGGTTCCGAAACGGTCCAGGAGCACACCCGCCAGCTCCTTTTTTCCCTGCAGATGCACCTTCCTGTCAACCCCGCTGAACATCCCGAAGGTTTTCCGGGAAAAGTCCGCAAGATCGATCTTCTGCGCAAGGGCCTGCTCGCTGCGCAGATCCTCCTGGATCACCAGGTCTCTCATCTTATCAACCCGGTAATGCCGGATCATCTTCCTGCGCTCATCATACGCAATCAGATAATAATTCTCATCATCCCATACCAGGTGCAGCGGGCTTACATTATAATACGCACCGTCATGCCGCGCCACTGTCGTCTTTCGCATGGTCCATTCGACATACTGATACGTAATCTGGTGGTTCTGGAAGATCGCGCTGTGAATCCGGTCAACGTTGTAATAGATGGTCTCGTTCAAAGTTTTGGAACGGTTATATACCGTGACCTGACTGCTCAGCTGTTTCGCTTCATCCCGGCTGCACAACGACTCCAGCTTTCGGATCAGCTGTGCGGACTTTTTCTGTGTGATAAACTTTGAGGACTGCACGGCATCCACCAAAAGCTTCAGTTCCGCCAGTTCAAACTGTCTTGACCCGACATAATAACCGGACGGCAAAGACTCGCGGCGGACAATATCCACTCCCGCATCCTCGATCTTCCGGAGCTCCGAGTAGATCGTGGACCGGTTGACGCTGATCTGGTATTCACTCTCAAGAACCTTCACCAGAGCAGCAGCACTCAATGGATGTTCCTCATCCGTCCGCTTCATGAGAATCTCCAGCAGATAAAATGATTTCAGAGAAGGATCCCCGTACTTCATCGCCTCGTTCCTCTTGCATATACTGTTTTTGTATTATAACCTCTTTTCGACTGAAAGCAACCTTTTCTGTCCGAATGGCATCTCAGGGTCTGTCGGAAAGCAATGCCGCAAGAAGTCCCTCGCAGCCTTCCGTCACATCCCTGTAGGTCGTCTCAAAATCTCCCGTATACCAGGGATCTGCCACAGAGCGCGGACGGTCGGTGTAATCCATCAGAAGGGAGAACTTCCCGTCCGGGTCCCCGCCCAGCATCCGATGCATCGAGCGCATATTTTCCCCGTCCATCCCGATGAGATAATCATAATTCTGATAATCTGCTTTCGTCAGCCGCTGCGCTTCCTTCCCGGCGCAGGAAATCCCGTGCCGCGCCAGAATTCTCTGTGCCGGCGGATAGACCGGATTCCCCCGGCCGCCCCAGATTTCCTCTGACGAAGTCGCCCGGGATTCGATGTGAAACGCATCTGCGATTCCTCTTCTGCGAACCATATCTTTCAGAATAAACTCAGCCATAGGACTACGGCAAATATTGCCGTGGCAGACGAACAGGATTTTTATCTTATCTCTCATAACCTCTCAAAGTGGCTCAAAGCCTTGTATTTAGGGCATTCCCGGCATCCTTCATTCTGCCGGCGATTGCCCGGAAGTTCTCAAATCGGCTTAAATTCTGCTATATTTTGTTGTTGAAATGCTATAAAATACCCCGATTTTATAGCAGACAAATTCATTTTATAGCAGACAATTTTTCAGGCAAATTTTGAGAATTTGTATTGTTCCCGGAACTGATTCAACGGAATGATTCTTTCACACTTTTTCCATCCTTTCAAGCTCCTTCTTTGCATCATCACAGCGTGCATGCGTATAGTATCCAAGTGTGAGTGAAATATCCGAATGCCCCATCAGATACTGCAGGATCTTCGGATTCATTCCGCTGAGTGCCTGTCTTGTACAGTAGGTATGCCTGAGTACATGCGGTGTAATCTTCGGAAGCGGCTCCTTATAGTGTGCATTGTACTTCTCCCGGATATGCTGAAGTCTGTGTTCCCAGTGCATGGCCACGGTCGGTCTGCAGTCCTTGTCCAGGTTAATGAACCCTCTGTAGCCGTCAATGACAGGTTCCTTCTCCGGTTTCGGCCTGGCTTCCATCAGCCGCTTGAAAGCATCACAGGCCTCATCAGAAATCGGAATCGTCCTGTTGCCGGCCTTTGTCTTGGCATTCGGTTCACAATACACATTTGTGCCGACACGCATCAGCTGATGATCGATGCGGACCTCCTTCTTATCCAGATCAACATCCTTGAATGTCAGTCCGCAGAATTCAGAGACACGCATACCGGTATGGAGAAGAATAAAGAAAGCGTCATAGTACATAGAATAATGCTTGTCTTCTTTGATAAACTCCATCAGCTTTCGCTCTGTGTCCTCATCAATCGCTTCGCGCCTGACAGCATCATTGTCGATCGCATCCTTCAGGGAAAATTCACTGAACGGATTTTGATCTACCCAGCCATTGAAGACAGCTTCCTTGAATGCTCCTCGAAGTACTCCGCGTATTGTGTGAATAGAGCTGTAAGAAAACCCCTTCCTGCTCTGAAGGCTCTCCAACCATTTCCTTGCTTCCATCGCAGTAACAGAATCAATCCGCCGCTCACCAAACGGGTCCTTCTCCAACTGATTGCAGACTGTTTTATATCCCTGGCGGGTAGTAGCACGAATCCCTTTTCTGTTTCCGGAATACATCAGCACCAATCCATAGACCGTTTGATTACTCTCCTGTGATTTTTTGCCGTCATTCAGCAGCTGTCCACGGCGAAGAAAATCTTCCTGATCTCTGAGCGCATCACAGTCCCTCCTCCCCTGAGGAAGTCTGTCCGTGGAAACAAGTTTCCATGAATAAATCGCCTTCCGTTTTCCTTTTGCTGTCGTGTAAAAGAATTTATATCGTCCATTCGGCTCCTGGACTTCACCGTCTCTCAGGATTCTGCCTCTATGGTCCCTCCTCTTCTCGCTCATGTGTCCTCCTTTCTGAAACGAAAAAAGAGGGAATAACACGGTATACTAATAATATACCATATTACTTCCTCGCAGCATATTACTTTCAGTTCTGGCAGATCAGATTGTTTCTGCCCCATCGAGATATTTTTCGAATTTTTCTTTTTTGATCAACGTCCTGGATCCGTTCAGCAGAGCCCAATTCGGGAGCCTGTCCCCATATTCGCGAAGCATCGTCCGTAATTTGCTCTCCCCAATCCCAAAGTACTGTGAAGCCTGCTGCACGGTCATCAGATACTTTTCTGAAACCGGTACTGTATCTCTTCGCATATTCACCCTCCAACTTCCCTGCAGCGTTCACGGTCTGCTTCGGCCGCATCACTTCTTTTCAGAGCAGACATTTCTGTATGATAACCGCCCGGAAGCTCTGTTTGCAGTCACGGGTGCAGCCCCGGCATAGGTCGTTGTAAGTGATACGGTTGCGGTGGTTGAGGAAGAAAGACCATTCCAGCCGCCGCTTCTTGCTCATTCTCGGCAATGGTAAGCTCCTTTCTGCCGTTCCTATCGGTGTAGCGGGATAGGGGGCATTTTCTGTATGTTCTCGGTATCATTTTCGGGCTTTTTCTGCCCTGTAAGCCCCGTTTGGAAGTCGGGGAGTATTGCGGTAAGGGTTCATATCATACCTGTATTTTTGTAGGGTTTCGGTATCATTTCGGGGCGGTCTTTAACGCTCCTGTTCACGCTTTTTCTGCTGGCTCGGTGCGCCCCTTAAAATCTGGTCGATATTGCGTCTGACTGTCTGAAGCTCCTGCGCCCGCTGGCGTTTCTCCCGGTAGTCGTTATATCCGGCGTTCTTCTGGACGGTAAGCTGCTCAATCTCCCTTTGCAGGGCTTTGCTGGCTGGCAGCTTGGTTATTCCATGCTCCCGGAAATAACGGGCGGCTGTGTCCGCTATGATAAAATCGCTTTCGTGCTGTTCCCGGTAGGCTCTCCGGGCTTTCTCCGATTTCTGCGCTTTCAGACCGTCACGGGCGGGCTTCGTGCCGATATAGCCCAAAAGGTTGCGCTGCAATTCCTTTTTCTCCCGGATAGCGGCTTCCAGCCCTTTCAGTCCGGCAAGGCTCTCCTGCGTGGCGGTGTTGGCTGCGGAAATGGCAGCGTCCAGCTCGTCCGGGGAAGAAAAGCCATACTGCTGGTAGAGCATGAGGGTAGCCGACATCTGTTTGAGGTTGTGCATGGTCGCCCACTTCTCATAGCCCCGTCCTTTCCCCTCGGCTCGCTTGGCGGCTATGTCTACCATGCGCTGTACAGCGTCATTGTTCGGGGCGTTTTTCGCTTCTTTTTTCGTCCGTAAGCGGTCTTTGATACTGCCGGGGTATTCCGCTATGGCTGCGGGTTTTTCGGCGGCTCTGGCGGCGTTCTGCTCCAAAACGGAGAGGACAGCAGCCCGGTCAAAATCGTCCCCCAGCTTCCGGGCGGTAATTGGCTTCGTCCTGTCCGGCGTGAGGTAACTTAGCCGCCCCCGGCTCTCCTTGACGGTCACACCATGCCGGAGAAGCAGGGCGGCAAACTCATCAAAGCCGGAAGCAGCGGCAAGGGCTTCCCGGATAGTCCGGCGCAGCTTCGCCTTATCCGTTTCAAACTTGGTCTGCCGGGGCGCGATACCGTCCGCAGCAATAGGGGCGTTGGCTCTGTCAAGGGCAGCCTGTCCTTTCTTCTGCGCCCAATACTCACGCTCGGTAATGCGTTCTTTGCTGCCGTTCAAAAGGTCTATCTGGTAAAGCCCCTCGCTGTGGCACATCTCCATGACTTCGGCTTTCAGATAGTTCATAGCTGCGTCCGTACAGCGGTGCTTGCAGCCTGCTTTCCTGTCCGCTGGCCTGTCCATGTGGGGCAGCATGGGAACCTCCGCAATCCGCAGACTGTTAATGACGATATGCACATGGATATTTTCGGTGTGGCTGTGTCCGTCCGGGTGGGTGCAGACAAGGGCCTGGTGTCCGGGGAAATGCTCGGCGCAGAACTTCTCGCCCAGCTCCTGCGCCCGATCAACGGTCAAGCCGTTGTCCGGGCCGTCCCGTGGGTCAAAGCTGATGATGTAGTGGTGGCTCTTTACGTCCTCCCGTTTCTGGTTCTTGCCGTAGCGGAGATTGGAGCGCATACAGGCAACGGCAAAATCCTCCCCGCCACAATTCAGAGAGGATATGCGGTAGTCTACCCTCGGTATGAGCCGCCCGTCTGCGTCAAGGGTGGGCTTCATGGTAAACTCGTCATGCTCGAATGTGAGGTATTTTTCAGCGTCCCCGTAGTTGGCATTTTTAGAGCTGATATGTTTGAGTATCGCCAACGGCTTCACCTACTTTCTGCAAGACTTCAAACTTCAAGGCGGCAAGGTCGGCGGCGGCTCCCCGCACTTCCTTTTCCAGCCCCCGGTAGGGGCTTCCGTATTCGTTCAGGCTCCGGGCAATCTGGTTTAAGTTGCCGCCGATTTTCCCGTACTCTGCCGTGAGCTTGGAGAGGGCGGCAAGCAGCCCGTCATTGACCGGGGAAACGGTGACAATGGGGCGTATGGTCGCTTTCCGTATGGCTTGCCGGATAAACTCGGACTGGCTGATTTCATAAGCCGCCAGCCGCCCGGTGAAGTCGGCGTATTCTTCATCGGTCATGCGGGTCTTTACCACATGACGGCGGTGGGGCGTATTGTATTTCTTTCGCATGGTCTGTGACCTCCTTTCTCGCCCGACAGGGCGTATAGCAGGGTTTGGGGAAGGCACTCCCCAACAAGATTCCCGCAGGGGCAAAAATAAGCGGAGAGCGAATTTTGGCACCTCGGTAGAATCTTGCTCTGAAAAACTCCGGCGTTCCCCGGCTCCCGTCCTTTCCGCTAACAAAACGTTTCAAAAGGGCTTTGCTACCCGCTATTCCGGCTTATCTTGAAAATTTTCCTTTCACTACCTACAACACCACGCAAAGCAAAATGGACGGAGATTTTTAGAATTTCCCCTCTATTCCCTACAACACCACGCAAGCCGGAATAGGCGGACAATGGCAGTATTTTTTTCTTTGATACCCTCTACGGATAAGTAAGGGATTTTGCCAACTGCGGCGGCTATTTTCCCTTTTGTTTTTTCATACTGGGGATTTTCAAAAATGCCAAACAGGAACGAAAAAAAGCAGCAAATCTGTTGAATAGATTTACTGCTTTCTGGTTGCCGGCGAAGCGGCGGTTATTCAGTTGTAGGCGGTAGGGCTATCTCCCAAAGCGGAACTTGAAAATAGCTGTGAGAAGCGTCTGGGTGATGTAGTCCTCTGTATCTTGGTCTACCCGTCCATTCACACGGGCGGCACATTGTATGCGGCGGCGGTAATACTGCAATACAGTTCCCACCGCTTCTGGCTCCCCGCTGGCGGCTTGGACGATTGTTTCATAGGGGAGAAGCCTATTATTTCTCATATGCCATTCCCTCCATTTCCGCTTGGAGCTGCCGTAGGGCTTTTCGGATATGGTAGCCCGCTGTGCTGCGGCTGCGCCCGTACTGTCTGCCAATTTCGTGCTGTGGAATACGCTTGAAAAAGGACAGGTAAATCATTTCCCGCTCCCGTTCGTCCAGCCGTGACAGGGCTTCCGCAAGTAAACCGCTGCTGAAAATGACCGTATCGCCGCAAAGGGTAAGTATGTATTCCTCGTCCGGCTCCGGGGCTTGGAAATATTCATCTGTCGTGCCTAAAGGGTAGTGCTTTTCGTCTGTGAGGTATTCAAGGGATATTTCTCTTTTGTGCTTCCTGCTCCGTGTCCTCGCTGCGTTGATCGTTGCATTTCGGATATTTAGTTTGTCAGCTTGACAAATAAAGGGTTAAGGAATATAATTAGATTCAGTATTATACAAGGAGTTAATAAATATGCGGCAAGGTATTCTTAAATAA
>CADBZI010000008.1 GCA_902799015.1 uncultured Lachnospiraceae bacterium
CGGTTCCAGGAATCAGGGCTTTGCCGTCAGTGCGGGCTCCAGATACCATGGTGCCCTTCTGGGTACACCAGTTGTCCCAGATGCTGTTGCTGCCATGGGCAATCATGCCGCCCAGCTGGCTGAACCAATAACGAAAAAGCCCGGAGCAGTCCGTCACCCAGTGGCCAACCCATTTCCCGCCATATTTGCAGCTGTTCTGGCGATCTGGATCGTCGGAGTACTTACGCTCATACTCCCTTTGCTTTGCCTCGCTCCACATCTCATGGGTGCACCCGTAGATATAACCCCAGCCAAGGGAATCGTAGAACTTTGCGATTAACGCAGCCGCTTTGATCATGCCTCCTGCCCTCCTTCTGACATTATCATTATTGCAGGCAGGAGGCAAAATTTCATCCCTGCTTTTGACAATTTTGCAAGTACTTGAGCGGGTGAGGATTTGCACCTCACATGGTTGGCTACCCGCTCATTGAATGGCAAAATGTCACCAACCTCGCGCAGCGTCTACTATTGCCTCGTCAGGCTTTACCATCCGTGACCTGCGCCCCTGTTATCAGGTGTACTCAATTGAGAGCCACGTCCTTGTTTACTCTCCGCAGGATTGATAGCTGTCTATTCCGCCACCGCTCAAAATGGGGAACCGGGAATGATGCGGGCATCTCCCCCGGCGAGCTTTCGCTCTGATACAGCAATTCACCGACCAACGAGCCGCCGCAGGGACTCGAACCCTGATCAACCGATTACAAGACGGATGCTCTGCCGTTGAGCTACAGCGGCACGATTGGTCGGTGTCTCTCGTTTCATTGCTACCGTTACCCACTACTACGTAATACAGCACTTACATCTGGTGTTCTATTTTCATGTATGTCACAGCATCGCCGGAGTTTGTAACTGTAAACACTCCGCTTGTGTTCATTGTAATGCTTATTTTTGACGGAGCTTCTCCAAGCCACTTGATAATCGCGTTTCCCCCATCTCCCCTGACAGCAAAGCACCTGCCAGTTGTTGTGGAAGAATAGCCGATGAGCGTTACAATCGCTCTGCCATACAGCACAAGCGAAAATGTTATTGGTGCATTTGGCTGAACAGCTTTAATCGTATCAGCAATCGAAATCTCCCGCCACGGCTCGAAGCTACTGCCCAAGTAGGTACGGATGAAAGACCTGCCACGATTATTGACTGAATTTGCATACTCAATGGTAAAATGCTGTGTATAGTATGTTGCTACACCCTCAGAATATCCACGATAAGTGATATTATCACCCAAAACAGGAGCATTTATAGCGCTCCCTCCAGTGCTATAGCCATACCGTCTGACTACACTGGTTCCGGACGGGGCGAAATCGTTAAAATCAGATACAGCTTCATATGTAAATTTGCTGTTTAACGCGGCTATCTGATTCTCTATGGGCTGTTTTTTCCAGATCATATGATCATCCCTCCCTTATCCTTCAGCGTTCTCTGGCTTACTCAAAACTTCCTTGAACGGGTACAGAACAGACCCGCTCATGTCCGTAATCTCGCACGCAATATACGCGACATTCGGGAACTTAGCGTTATTGTAAGCATATTCCATGTACTTTGCATAAGCAAGTCTGGCCGCATCGAAATCATCACAGACATCAATGCCTTTGTCAATTGTTGCGCCATCAACTTTGATGTGATGACAGAAGAAGACATTCCCATCTTCTCCAACCTTCCGCCAAGTCAGGTTGTAGTCACCAATAACAGCTCCGGAAGCATCAGTAACTTTGCAGGAAACAAATTTCATTCCCGGATTTTCAGGATTGCTGTACCCTGTCTTTACCCTGCCCCAGAAACTACGGATAGCAGAGTCAAGCGTATCATGTACTTCAATCCCTTTCGTATAGGTTTCTCCGTCCTGCTGGATACGATGCATAAAATACTTTTCTTCCATTTTTTCTTCTTCCTTTCTGCCTTTGGCTTATATCTGGATTTCATTAAGAATTTCAGGTGTGCTTTTGTCTATCAGGATACTGAGTATTCGCATGTATTCTCCTGCGTCAGCCATCTTGATTCTATCTTCTTCTGGCAAGGTTTCAGCATATTCATTAGCCCAGTTCGACAATTCCCTGATGTCTCCTATTAACTCTTTTAATCTCATCTGTATACACGCATCCTCCCCGTTCTTCGCAATACAGCACTTTACTGTTTCATAATCAAAACATTGCATTGTACAGTTGTAACACCGGATGCAATATTATTTTGTGTATCATTTCGCAACAGCAATTTTACCTTTTTATCGCCATTATCTACATCTATTTTGCATAAAGCTAAAAGTCCGTTTCCTGCTCCGCCGGATGAAAAAGATAAAAATTGATATCCATCCGGCCACTGATTACTTGGGAATGTAAATTCTTCCCATCCGTTAGCTCCAGAATTGTATGCATTTGTATTGTTGTGCGCACCTGTAATCAACTTTGGAAGTTTGCTGTTTAATCCGTTTATGGCAGTCCCGGACTGTTGCTCTGCGCTACTGCTCCAAGCAGATGTTTGTGCTATCGTTGCTGTGGCCTTATACAGGTTGCCGTTCGCTTCGAAATACTCTCCGCTGTTAATCGTATATCCGCTGTTGTTCGTTGTTCCGGTAATCACAGGCAGGATTTTCCCGATTGCCCGTGTATTGCTGTCCATCTCAGCAAGCACATCTGCGCCATTCAGAGCAAAAGCAACGTGCAATCCCCATGCCGCAGTGGGTTTGACTGTCGTGGAAATCAGCAGGGAGCCGTCCCGGCTTGTAAACGTTGTTTCTCCGAGCATAGCCGTTTCATCATCAAGCCATGTTTCACTCCCGTCCATTGTTGCCCTGATATACTCATTCGTTACCGTTGCAGTGTAAGGACTGGTTGCAGACCATGCTGAAACAGGGATTGTAGCATCCAGACGATACGCGCCGTAGGAGCCAGAGCCGCCACCTTCAATGACCGTGATATCGCCCGTGACGGGATTGGGGGCACGACCGTTGATGGTTTTCACCACGCCGCGTCGGAGCAGGTCTTTCAAATTCTGGCCATAAAGGATCTCTGCATACACATCGATCTCCGACCCCCGGAAAAACTCTGTCCCGTGCTCGTTGGCGGTCAGTTTATCATCCAGAGAGATGCTGGCCGAAATCTCCGCAGTCCTCACCGCGTAGATATAGTTGGTATCAGCATCGTAAGCCCTGCCAGCAACTGAAGCAATGTTCTCCGGCGTGTATGCCAACCTTTCAATGCGGGAGATTGCCATGCCCGTGTTCAAATTGATCTCGTCCATGACATCCCCAACGCGCATCAGACCGTTGGGGAAGTTGGCAGTCATAATCTGGGAAAGGCTGATTGACGTTTCGCTGTAGCTCTCAAAGCTGTCCGGATACCCGGCCTGCCAGTCACTCCAAGTGGTGTAGATGTAAGTCGTTGCATCCCCGCCAGTTACAATGATGTAGCCGTCGGCAGGGATATTGAAAAGCCCATCGGAAACCGTGATCGGAGTCCTGGAACCAGTCGGGGTTGCAGAAAACTCAACGGCTGAATAAGTGCCGCCGATTCGGAATCCATAGGTGTCAGAGTATTTCGGAGCATAAGCATACCCGGTCAGGTTGTTGTAAATGTTCCAGCCGGTGGAAACAATGGCTGAAGGATTGGCGACAATGATCGTACCTCTGTCCTCTTTGACATAGGTGATAACGATCTGGTCTCCGCCGACAGGATCGCCAATAACCGTCACGCCGTACAAGGCCGGATCCTCGCTCCAAGCGACGGTGAAGGTTAGAGTAATGGTTGTGCTGGCGGGCACATAGGCCACGAAAACATCCCGGTCAACGGTTGCCGTGATCGGGTCAGGGACTTCCCTCCACGCCGCGTTGACCGTCATTACCGCGTCACTTTCTCCGTCCCAGACGATGCTAATGCTATCCCCGTCAATGGGGGTATTAGCAACAGTCACGCCATACAGAGACGGATTTTCACTCCAAGCCCCTTCGCTGTAAGAAAGGGTGTAGGTTCCGGCAACCCCGACATGCTCCTCAAAAGTGGATTCATTCAGGGTTGCAGTAATTGCAGCAGGAGCCGTCCGGGGAATCGGGATAACATTCATGTTCAGCGACTCCGGGATAAACCCATTGTGAACGCTGTTGCCCATGATCCGCTGGACAAACGCATCCCCGTCAGACAGGCTGATGTTGCCACCCGTGCTGCGGATCAGGAAAGACCCGGTGGACAGTTGCGTGTCATCCGTTGTGAGGTTATCCGCGAACGGGACGGTTTCAATCGTGACATTCCCGTTGACGGGTTTTGTCTTATTGACGGAGAAAACAGCCTCTGCCTTGAGAGCAAACCAGTTTTTGAGATCGTTCAGCAGGGTTTTGATGCTTCTCTCTTTCAGCAGTGCCATTACTCATTCACCTCCTTCCTGAAAGACTTCCGTGACCAGCGTGTGGATTTCTGCATCCGTAAACTCATCATCCAAATCCCCCCGGATCCCAGCAATCGTCTGGTTTGTTTGAGCAAGAGCCTGCTGTTGCTGGGTTATGCTCTGCTCAACACTGCTAAACCTGCCCGCGACCGTTTCGATGCTGCCCTGGCTCATAGGGATCTGATCAGCCGTCTTGGAGCCTACGCTGTCGATGGCCTCCGCGATGCTCTGCGGGTTTTCTCCGTCCGTCATCGGGATATTCTCAGCAGTCTTTCCAGCCAGCTCATCGAGCTTGCTCTTTACCGTCTCGTTCCCGGTCGTGCCATAGGGGATATGCTGGGCACGGACGGTGATGTTTCCGTTGGCATCCTTGCTCTGGCCATCAACCGTGATATTTGACTGCACCTCGCTACGGTCGGCCTTGCCAGCCAGCGCGTCTCCTACCGCCTTGGCATCAGCCGCCTCCCCGCTGTGGGTGAGCGTAGTATCAATCGGAGCCGTGATGATTTCCGCATCGTCCACGGTTTCTTCGACCTGCTCGTTCAGTTCTTCGCCCTGAATGTTTTCTTCCGGCATCCGTTACACCTCCCCGTAAATGTCCGTCAAGGTCAGAGAGCTTTGCCCGTACTTTGGAATCCTGACAATTGGCCCGTCTATGATCCGCGCCCCGGATGTCAGCGCGTTCGCGCAGTCCTCTGTCGGAATGCTCGCGCCCTCGTCCAGTTCCCACGTGGGATTGATTACATACCGCCTTTCCATCGGGTAATTGCCCGTTGGCACATGATCCGTGTCCGCGTTCTTGAACTCGATCAGGATTCTTCCGTTTCCGGTGTCCGCCCGGTCGAGCCTGTAGTACCGCTGGATGACCGGATCGTCTCTTGGCCCGATGGTGAGGATCATCCGGTCGTTCTCCGTCCATGGTGTGCCGCTTTTGCGCTGGCAGTGGACATAATACGACCCGGTGTCCCCCTGATGCATGGTCACTGCCCCTGTGTTCTTGTCATACTCAAACATGACCTGCCTCCTCTTCCGGCTTGCCGTCATCGATAGCATCCGCTTGCGCTTTCTCAGGCTCTTTCTCCTCGGGATTCAGCGTGCCCAGAAAGTCGTACGCATCCTTCAGTGCAGCCATGGTACCAAGCACGATTTCCATGTTGGTTTTTGTTGGCTGCATGGCCAGATTTTGGATGCTCTCGTAGGCCCTGCTCAGTTTCCCCTGAATTACCTTGATTTCGTCCATTTCCTTTTCCTCCTTTAGCTTGTCTATATCATGCATCTGCTCGTCCAGCTCCCGCTTGAGTTGTCCTGTAGATAAACCGTGCTTCCGCTCTTGTACAGTCTGAAACCAACAGTTTTTGTTGCTTTTTTACTGTTGTTGCTCACATTCCAGGCCATTATGTTCAGGTCTCTTGAGGTTGGCAGCGACCCGGAATGAGATTCCCACTCGACCGAATGGATGCTGACGTTTGCGTCCTCTTTGCCGTTCTGGAAGACCTCACTTCCATCAACGCTGAGTGATCCAGAATACCTCGTAACAAAGGTTGGCGGGCTGGTGGAGTTGTCCTGCGTCTGAACATTAAATGACTTCGTAATCGTGGTGTCGGAGACTGATTCTGACCCGCCCTGCACAACCAGATACTCATTGGCACCAGAGGAGAAGCCGATTGTTTTCGTGCCGCCTGTGCTAATCCGAGCCGTGTATACAGATCCGTTCCACCCGCCTGTCAGTGACACAGAGTTTACGCCATCCTGATATACGCTGGATGCATCAACCAACAATGTTCCAGAATACCTTGTAACAAACGTCGGCGGCGATGTGCTGTTGTCCTGCGTTTGCACATCAAAGGCTTTAGTGATATTTGTCCCGGATTTCGTTATACCGCCACCCTGCACCACAAGATACTGATTCGCAGAACTGTCAAAACCTATTTTGATCTGGGCTGTTCCGGGTGTGGCTTTCGCCGTATAAACCGAGCCGCTCCAGCTCCCCGTCAGCGAAGCGGCCTTGCTAAAATTTGCCGTAGTCCCGTCCACATAGGTGATCGTCAAATTGTTTCCTGACGGCTGAACATCCACAACATTCAGCGTCCGTCTGGTGCTCAGGTGATAGGGCACCTCAACGCTGTTTGCAGCCACCCTGTTCACAAACAGGGTACCATTGACGTACATTAGCTCATGTCCAGAATCCCCGGAACTTACGATCAACGGCGCATTGATGTGCATGTAGTTGTTCTGAACCGTGATGATATCGTTGATCGTTGTCGTGCCGGACAGCCTGACCTTGTCCGCATCAAGCAGGACACTGCTCCCGGAATCGTTGATGCTGGCCACGATCTGCGCTGGCCGGATCTTGGCATTGGCCCCTGTGCCCTCGACCACCAATCCGATTCGATTGCTTTCAATGTCGATGGAGGCTTGCAATCCCTGTGCAGTATCGCTGACCTCTGCCCTGATCTCCCCGGCGGTCTGTGTGATAGAGCTTTCCAGCCCTTCCTTCACGTTGACAACCTCGGATCTGATCTGAGTGGCGGTCTGCTCGATGTTGCTGTACAACGCCCGCTCGCCGTTTTCCCGCTGGGTCACCTCCGCCGTGATCCGGTCTGCAGCAACCTTAAACTGTGAGCCAACCTGCTTCTCATTGTCCTGCGCGTACTGGAGCACGCCGTTTGCATCGATATACATCCCGGCCTGCTTGAGCACGTTTCCGTTCTCATCGGTGTAGGCCGCGACCTGGTCGATGTAGTGGTCGGTTCGGTCGAACTTCGTCCAGTAGCGGCCCTGCTTCTTGATGGTTCCTTTACCGCCCTTTGATACCGTTTCTGTTGTCTGCTGCATGTAGGAGATAACCCGGTCTTCTTCTACGCCAAGAGCGATTTCCACGGCAGAGGGATCAGAGTAAAGATGCGACCAGCTCAGGCCGGTAATATGTTGCTCGATAACGACATTGTGCTTCGGCACGGCCAGCCGGTACAGCTTACCGATGGCCAGCGCATCCAAAGATTCCCCCGTGACGGACGCGAAGTCTACCCCGGTGATTGTTGCTCCAATCTGCGGTCTTTTGTGCTTTTCAAGGTACTCTCTGGCAACGGCCTGTGCCTGACTGTAGGTGTAGCCGCTGCCGGGAACATGCTTTTCGATGACCCCGTACTGGCTGATGGTGTCGGCATCCATGGAAACCGCGCCGCCCGCGCTGTCGTCGTCATCATAATCCACGTACACTCGCGTGCAGAGTTCCGTCAGATCGTAGGTGACATGGGCCTCCTCCACATTGCGGGATAGCCGCCCCTCGGCAGACACTGCCGTATCCTTGCGGACGATATTGATCGTCCACGGATTTGTGCTGAAGTCGAAAGCCATCATGTAGCCGGAGGTCTGTTCCAGCAGATCCAGCAGGGCTTGCAGCAGATTGTCGTATAAAACATCCACCAAAACCCGGTCTGTAAAACTGTTGCTGCCGATCCTCCAGCGGTTTCCCTTATAGAATCCCCAGAGCCGGGTTATGGCCGCATTGAGGGGCATTTCCTCGCTGATTTCTCCGTTTACAACATAGTTTCCGACTTCTGCGATGCCGTGTTCAAGCTCCAGTGATGACAGCTCCGTGCCATGCCCGTTGTCCACGGTGGAAACTCTGTAAATGCCAGCGGAGCCGGTCGGAGAGTACATCTCCACCCAGCTGCCAACAGGCGCGGCTTCTGCTGTCAGCACGGTCAGGGATGCGGTGGAAAGGGGTACCATGGACAGATTCAGCGAGCCATCCACAGGCTGAAGTCTTCTGGCCTCGCTGAGATCGCTGTTGAGGAGCCGGGGGAACCGCGCCGCGTTCATGTCCAACACCCCCTTGCGCTGAAGGTCGCCGCAACCAGAACATTGGCCACAATGGATACCTGGCAGTTTGCCCCGCATGCGACTCTGAGATCATCCGAGGATGCCCCCGTGCGCTTGCTGAGAAGGGAAGTATTGCCATTCCGGATGCGCAGCACGCCGTCCAGATAATCAATCGTCAAGGTGCCGTTGTTGGGAATATTGATCCCGGAAAGCTCAATGTAGCTGCTCCCGGCATTGATCCGAATGGCCGTCAGCGTCCCCTTTGCAACAACGGAGCAGGAGATATAGCTTTCCTTGCCGTTGCCCGGGATGTAGAGATTGCCGGATGCCGTTCTGCCGGAGATGGTGAGCGCGGAAGGGGTCTCGTCCTCCCAGTAAGGCGGCTTGTACCCTGCAAAGGTAATGCTGAGCGGATCCGTCCAGTTTCTCGCGCTGGCGACCGTTGCCTTTTGGATGCAGACGCAGTTGAGCCTCTGCTCCGGCCTGTCGTTGATGCGCAGGATGCCGCCGTCCTTGGCCCATGCGTTGACCAGCTGGCAGACCCTCTGCCGCTCCGCGATACTGTAGATGTGCAGTTCGAACGTGATGGTTACGTTCGCGCTTTCCTTCGTCTCGTTAAGGATCACCGCGCCGTCCCTGCCGCCTACCTGCGCGCTGTCGATTGCATAGCTGGGGTCTGCATAGCTGACATCCAGCACGAGAAGGTTTGGGTCTATCTCGCTCATCGGCAGATCGTTGAGCGATACATCATATCTGCTGATCATGCCGGTGCAAACCTCCTCGATATCAGTTTACGTCCAGTGACGTTGTTAGTTTTGCTGGTGACTTTGGTACTATCCATGTAGCTGTTGAGCTTGGCACCGCTGATGCCCTCGCGCACAGCTCCGGTAAGCCCGTTGAGCAGAGCAGCAACATCCGTGCCTCCATTTCCGCGCCGTCTGGCCTGAGACGCGGTAAGCACCTGCTCCCCGCGATGCAGGATGGCGTGATAATTGTTATACGGCACGTAATTAAGCCCCTTTGCGTGACTGCCTTCGCCTACATACCATGTGTCACTTCCGGGTGGGCCTCCGGCTCCCTGCTCGCTCTCCCAGCCTTCGTACTCAGAGTTGCCGCCGCTGATACCCAGAATCCTCGGAACAATGTCAACAAAAAGGCTTCCGACCGCTGTCTTTACGCTTTCCCACCAGTCGATGACCTTCTGTTTCATCGCGTCTACATCCGGCAGGTCAAACAGCCCGAGCACGAAGTTCAGCAGGCCCTTCAGTGCGGGTTTGACTTTATCGTCCCACCACGTCTGGATGGCTCCCTGCATGCCGGTGCCGTCCGTGTCTTCCATTTCAGGATTGGGCAGGAACCAGCTGAAAACGCTCTTGACTGCACCCTTGATGGTTTCCCACCAACCCTCGAGCTTTTCTTTGAGGAGCTGTCCGGTTGTATGGGCATCCGGCAGTTCCGGCACGCCAAGCACATATTTGAGTTCTGCTTCAATCAGGCTTTTCAGCCCACTCCACCAAGATTCAAACGTTCCCTTTATCTTTTCCCAGACCTGAGCAGAGGATGGGAAAGCAATGCCGCCGTCCTCGGATTCTCCGAACACAAGCGTCAAAACGCCATTCGCAAGACCTTTGATGCCAGCCCAGAGGGCACCCAGCCCTCCCTTGATCTTTTCCCAGATCACCTCAGATGATGGGAAATCGATGCCGCCATTCTCATCCTCGCCGAACACAAGTTTAAGGATGCTGGTTGCCAGTTTTTGTACGCCTTTCCACATGGAGGTGAGGCCATCCTTGACCTTGGTTTCGATCTCTTTGGGAGACGGCCATTTAATGTCGCCGTTCGCGCTTTCTCCGAAGACGAGCTTCAGCACGTTCTTGGCGGCTGTCTTGACCCCTTCCCACATCTCCTTGATTTTGCCGATGATCTCTTCCTGTGTCGGCCACTTTATGCTTTTGAAGGAGGTGACCAGCGTATCCCATACACCTGCAAGGCCCTTCTCGTCGTAGGCTTTGCGAAGCTTGCCAGCGTAGGTGGTTATCTTCTGGATGCCGCTTGTAAGCACCGGCAGGATCTTAGCCCCGATAGAGTACTTGAATGCGTTGAATGTGCGCTGCAGATCATCCAGCGAATCCCCGTAAACAACCGCAGCATCCACCGCATCATCGCTCATAATTAGGCCGAGCTCCTCGGCCCGGGCGCGAAGTTCATCGATGCTGGTTTCGCTCTGGTTGAGCAGGGGGAGAAGCTCCATGCCCTGCCGCCCGAAGATCTTGACGGCCAGCGCACTTTTCTCCGCGCCAGCAGGCATGCGCTGGAAAGCCCGGACAACAGCCTCAAACTGCTCCTCCGGCTTGAGCTTTTCAATCTCATGGATGCCCACACCAAGCTGTGCGAATGCGCTCTTGGATTCCTTGCCGCCTTTCGCCGCGTCCAGAATCAGGTTGTTGAGGGTCTTCATGGACACGCTCATGCTGTCGATGGACGCGCCATTCTGCCCCAGAATATAATCCCACTCTTGGAATGCTTTCCGGCTGAGTCCGAGCACCTGGCTCTGCTTGTCGATGCGGTCACCGGCCTGCGACACCTCGTTTGCAAAAGCTACTACAGTGTCAATCCCCTTTTTAATGGCAGCAACGGACAGCGCACCCGCTGCCACCTTTTTGATTTTGCCGAAGGTCTTCTCAAGGGAACCTTTCAGGTTCTTGCCGGATTTCTCCGCCTTCGACATCGCGCCGTCAAAACCGCTGGTATCAGCAGTCAGCTTCGCGATTAACTCAAATGCTGTCATCTGTAAACCTCTTTATTATGTCCTCTTTGATCTCTTCCGCACTGCGCGTGTCCGTCTGGATCTGGTCAGGGTAAGCCATCTCGACATAGCTCTTCAACGTCCAGCTCTCGCCGCCGAGCAGCTTTCCAATCATACCGAGTGCCGTTGCGGTGTAGGATTGCCAGAAAGCGCGCTTGCGGTACTGCTTAACCGCCAGCCAGAGCATTCTTGTGCCGTGCCAGCCATGCTCAAGGATGTTCAGCAGGGCATAATCACGTTCGTCTGGGTCGAGGGTTCTGAGGAGGGAAAAAAACTGCTGAGCACCTCCCAGTTCTCCCGGATCAGGCCAACCGCTTCAATGAAGTTCATCTTGCCGACCTGCTTGCGGTCTTGCTGGCTCAGAGCCCCGATGATCTCATACAGATCCTCCTTGTGCCGTCTCAGAGCGACATTGGCGATCCTCGGCAGGTACTTTGGGATCCACTCCATGTATGATGTGCTTTCGCTAGCCCCGATATCGTCCAGCAGTTTCGTGACTTCCTCGTCCTCCAGTATAAAACCCAGCACATTGGAAATGCGGAGCATCGCCTCCGATGCCTGATCAAGATCCATCTGGTTGATGTTCATGCCTCATTCCTCCTGCTATTTCGGCCAAATTTGCCCGCCGGGGCGCATCTGGCGGTTTGTATGATAATTTCACCGTGCTTAAAACAAAGCCGTTCAAACGGCCTTTTTGAGCTTTTAAGGGCTATTCCAGAAAACGGGCAGAAGAACCCTCCTCTGCCCGTCTGGATTACTTATTGAAGAAGATGACCCGGAACGGGGCGTTGTCGTAATCCGAGACATTCTCCTGCCTTGCATGAAACTCGAAGGGCAGGGTGCCCTCTCCCTTGTCCGTAAAGGTCAGGGAGAAGTCCGCCGTGTTGAAAGCATTGTCCAGCTCGATCAGCACCAGCGTGCCGTCTGCCAGATCACCAACCCAGCACAGATGTGGCAGGTAGTCCGTCTCCGTGTTGATCGCCGTATGCACGGTGATGGTGGTCTTCTTGCCGTTGGTGGCCGTTTCGGCCTGACTGAACAGCCGTTTGAAGTTCTCCGGGGTCGCCTCAAGAAGGGTGCCGCTCAGATAGGCATCGATGCTGTCCACGAAATCGGCTCCCTTAAAGGGGTAGCGCATGCCGTCCACATCAGGGGTGCGAATCTCCCGGGTCGCGGTGAAGGTGCCGCCGCCACGGGTTACGCCGAGGATGCTGGTTCCGGCGGTTACAGCCGCCGCAATCGCAGTTTTCAGCGCGGTCGCGTCCGAAATGGAGCTGTGGTCAAAGTTGGCCAGAAAAATTCCCGCGTTCAGCTGGAGCTTTTGAAAAGCCTCCGTGCGAATGGGGGAAGTCATTCCCGGTGCAGCCATTTGTTAATCTCCTTCCTCCGGGGGAGTGTACCCCGGTGTGTGATAAGCGTTGATGCTGAGATTGATATACGCCGATCTGTAATCCCCGTCCGTCATCAGCTGGACAAGAGGGGATTCCGGCCAGATGACCAGGTATCCGTCTTCGAGGGGAATGATCTTTCCCTCTCCGATGTCCGCAGTGATCTGGTCAGCCGTCTGCAGGATCAGGACATTGGATCTTGAGCGATCCCATACCTGCGCATACATGGTGGCCTTCTGGTTCCACTCCGGTTCCGACAGAGAGTATGTAATATACGGGAGATTCACATCCTCCGGCACGCTGTCCTGTGAATAAGCAGGCAGGCCAAAGCCCGAGAAGTACTGCTTCAGAGCCTTTGCCGTCTGGTACATGATCTCACTCCTCTGTTGGCAGGTCGTATTTTTCCACTTCGATCAGCCTGCGGTTCAGCCTGCTGGTCGCTGGTGTATGCCGATCTGTTCCCGGGTTGGTGACCCGATAAGTCTGGCCGTTATCGGCCCTGCGGAAAACTTCATGGTAGTCCAGCTCAAGAGCTTTCGGAACATAGATCCGATAAACTCTTGTCACGCCTTGCTGTTCTGCTACCGTGATTTCGGGAGCACTCTGAAATTCCCATGCCGCGTTGAAATGCGCACCCTCTGTCCAGTCGATGATATACCCGCCAACGGGGTCATCGCGCCGGGACTTGGTCAGTGTCACACATTCAACGGTATACTGATCCATCAGTGTTTTCACAGGCATAGTTTCCTCCATCGTTCCAGCCGTTTTCCGAAAATGTTCTGCCAGCCAATCTGACCAGCAGAATCTCCTCCTCCTGCGGCGTTTCCGGTTTTGAGCGAGTACGAGTACCCATTGAAGCTCTCGCTTGCAAACGGGCTGCTGATCGCATCGCTGTTATCATCCACCCATTGACTGATCTCTTCGGACAGCGCAATGACCGCAGGAGGTACCGCCAATGCGCATATCGTCCCGGCGAACGTTTCGTCCTGAAGCCCCGCCGCGTTATTATCGTCATCGTCCCGGAGGCCGTCCGCATGGAAAGTGTAAACGCCATCATTGAGGACGCTACCAACGATCCAGATGCGCTGGCCCTCCAGAAACGCAGGCAGGGGAGAGATCACGCCGCCCTCGATCTTGTAGGTGCCCGGATTCGGGCGATAGATGAAGTAGTTGTGGATATACTCCATTACTTCCTGCAGCATGATTTCTCCCCTCCGGTTATTTCATCTTGGTGGATCTGCTGGGGCGTTTCGCAGGAGCCTTTCTGACCTGTTTTTTCGGTTCCTGAGCAGGTTCCGGTGCGTCCTCTGTGGCAACCCGCTGGATGAGCATCAACCCCGCCCGGTTTTTGCCCTGCTCCAGCTCCTGCAGTCTCTTGGCAGGAACCGCCCTGCCGTCAAAGGGGTATTCATCCCCTTTGGCGTACAGGTGGTTATCACTCAGGTCGCGCCATGCCCGCGTGCAGACATAGCCCATCAGGCCCCGGGCGTGTTCTGGGCGGTCGCAACATACAGCCCGTTGGGGTTGTACAGGACAGGCATGAAAAGGCCCTCGGCTTTCGTCCAGACGATGTCCGGGTCGTTCTCGCAATACTGGTTGACGAAAACGTAGGGAGAAACCTCGCTGGTCTCCGCGCCGGTGAACCGCTGGGCGGTCACACTGGGGGTATCACCCCACAGGCCAGTACCGATGAAGTTGTCCCCGGCGAAGAAGCTGATCTTATCCTGCGGATAATACCGCTTGTCGGTGACCACCGGACGGCCATTGGATCCCATGGTGAGGGGCAGGCTGTAGTGCAGATCATTGATCAGGATACGCTTGATCCCGAACTCGTCGTTCAGGTAGTTCTCCAGATCAGCCCTGCGGATCAGCTGGCCGACCATCAGCGCACCATTGATCGCCTTCTGAATGGAGGGATCCTTGCGCATCTTGCTGATGATGGCGGAGCTGGTGTAGATGCCGGTGAGGGGGGAACCCTTGCTGGAGGCTTCTTCGGTGAGGGCCAGAATCTGCTCATCCAGAGGAGCACTCGCTCCCTCGCCGAAATCCAGCGTCTTCTGCAGGTTGGCCTGCGGCACGCCATAATCTACGGTCAGGTTCAGGCCGTTCTCCTTGATGGTGACCTGTCCGGCGTAGAGCACCTCGTTCTTCGCGACCTTTGTGCGCGTAAACACTTCCTCCGCGAGGTTGAAAGCGTCGTTGAGCACCTTCTCACGCAGGCGGTTTTCGGTGGTTACGCCGCGATTGATCAGGGCACGAAGCCGCTCGCTCTGATCGATCTTGACCTTGATCAGGCCCTTCTCGACATTGTGGCTGTCAATGGGCATGCGCAGGGTCTTCTGGGCTTCCACATCAAAGGCGTGGAACTGCGCCATGACCGGGATCTGGTACTCAGCCGCCATGGTCTCCCAGTGGGCCACCAGATTGTCGGTCTTGGTGTCATCGAACACCTGATCAGCCGGATCGTTTGGCCGGGTGACATCGTAGCCGATGTCCAGCAGTTCATCGGGAGCTACCATGCCGAAAATGTTGTTCTCAAACATCTCTCTGTTTCTCCTTTCTCAGGTCTCGCCACGCTTAATCGTCATCGGGACGGGTGACGGCGGGGACGGTCTTGACGGTGATGCCGGTCAGCGCGGTCGCCGCAGTGTTCGCCAGTGCAGCGGGCAGACGGCTTCCGTAAATCACGCCACGGGTGACCAGACTTCCGGGCATGTTGCCGTTGGTGACTTCCACATCCTCGTAGAGGATGCCCTTGGCGTTGGCATCATTGGAGGGAATAACCGCACCCATAGGCACGATCTTGCTGCCATCAGCCAGAGTGATAGCCTGCGCGTGGTTCGCCGCGACCTGCACAGTCTCGCGGGAGCACTCTTCCTCAGCCAGGAACCAGCCGGGAGCGTAGCCACGGTTGGTCTTGTTTCCGATAAAGCTCATTTTTCAGCTTCTCCTTTCGTTTACTTCTGCGGTTCAGTCCCGGGCATCTTGCCGTACCTCTGCTCATGCCATTTCGCGGTCAGGGATCTGACCCCGCCGTCATTGCCGCCGTTCTGGTTGCCTGCCGGGGGATTCTCCACCTTCTGCCCGCGCTGGCGAGTGGTCACCTTGAAGCTGCCCCACTTGTCCGCGATGTCCTTCTTCAGATCCTCGATGCCGTCCAGCGTGCCGTCCTCCTTCAGCTTCATCTTGCCGTAGTCGGTGGCATTGAGCACCGCGTCAAGGGTCTTTTCGCTGATCTGTTCTTCGATCAGCAGTTTCTTGTAGGCTGCTTTGATCTTCGCAGCCTCGGCATCCTTCGCGACCTGCCCCTTGTACGTTTCGAAGTCACCGTGCTCCTTTTCGTACTTGGCCTTGTAGTCCTCCTTTTTGAGGTCGTCCAGCTCCTTCTGGATTCCGGGCAGCTTATCAGCTTCGGCCTTCCACTTCGTGGATGCCTGCCTCTCGTTGTCCAGATCGTCCTTCAGGGGATCAACCACCCCGCGATGAAGGGTGATCAGCTTCTTGGCGATATCGTCGGTGTACGCCTCGCCAAGGATTTCTCTCAGGTCTGTGCGTCCAAATGCCATTTTTTCTACCTCCCAGTTCTTCGGTGGGCAGTTCTTCGCCCCCGGTAGAATTTTGATTTCGGCCAGTTCTTCGGCCTTCGCCTATCATTTTGAGCAAAAAGCAAGCCCCCAGAAAGGAAAAAAGTGTCAAATCTGCCTTGCGGTATCCCCGTTTTTGACAATTTTTCATTCAGAAAGGCATGAAAATGCCGCAGGGTGAGGTGAAAAGCCCCTGCGGCGTGCCGGATGGTAACGAGGTTCCCGTCAGAGTGAGGGAAATCTGGCCCTGTAGCCCGTAGGCCGTCCTTCCTGCGCTGGTATGGAGATCCCGCCCGGTCTTGCGTATACTCCAAACGATTATTTCATGTTGCCGACCTTCGCCAGCTCTCGTTCTATGACCTGCGAATACTCCTGTCTGTGATTCTCCGCCGCAGGCCGCATAAACGGTCTGGCCTTCATCTTGTAGGTGCCAAACTCCACATACGGAGCGTATTTTACCGCGCTGGCGATGATCTCCGTTTTTTCATCCAGCTGCTCATGTGTGATTGAGTTCCGCAGCGTGCCGCCTTTGTATCCTGGGATTCCTGTGCTTTCAGGCGTGCCGACCGGGGCCAGCTCCTTGGCGTAGGTCTCAGCCTTGCCCCCGCAGATCTCCAAGGCCCGGGCCATGGCCTCCGACACGGCTTTCATGGCCTCTTCCTTATGGCTAATGAATGTTACGTCTGGCATCTGGCTCCTCCTTTGCGGATAAGATTTGCTTCTCCGTCTGGTAAAATTCCTGCAACGATTTCTTCGCTTCCTCTGGTGCTTTATCCGTCAGCGCAAACCTTTTGCCGTCAAAGTAATACCAGGAGCTGTCCTCCATAAAAAATGGCATATCCTGCATCTCGTTCACCTCCTGAAATATTTGTCGAGCACGCTCATGCACCGTTTTGCAAATGGGCTGCTTGTTGCTCCAAACCGGCTCCCCGCGAAGCTCTCTGCCAAAAATTCATCTATGTTGGTCATAGAGTACAGGCTGATGCGCACCCCGTCCATTTCACTGATGAGTTTTTTTGTTTTGTTCTGCGCTTCCTCGGTAGGATTCATGATGAAATCAAGCTCGGATGCTTTGAGTTCTCTTTCGATCCGTCCAACCTCTGAGACGTATTCTCCGTATATAGCCTCGATCTCTCTGCGGGCTGCCCGGAGCGCGTCGTAGTCTGCTCCTACAAAATTCCTCGAGTTCTGCAGTTTTGCCTGCATGTTGAGCAGCGTGTGGCCGAATTCATGGGTTGCGATATACTCCGGCAGTTGCTCATCCGTGATGCCTTTGGGGATATATCCCTTGTCCCGCAACTGTTTAAGCCTGTCAACCATCTTCTCCGTATCCCTGCATTTAACCGGGTTGATGACCATTTCGCAGTGATCCGTCTCGTAGTTGTGGATGACATACGCGAACGCTTGATTGCCAAGAGCCTCTTGTGGTGACATGGTTCGGATATTCCCAAGCGGTGTGTCATAGTCCCTACAAAGGCCCTGCATGGCCTTTGCTACATTTTTCTGCCCGTTTTCATCCAGTTTGGATATTTCGGGCTGGAATCCAGTGCCAAATCCCGCCTGTGCATTTTTGATAACATCTTCCGCGCTGACCTTGCGCAGCCCGTGCTTCTCCATATGATAAGCATATGCGTCTGCCAGACTATCCTGGATAGACTCTGCAGCCGGCCTGTCTTCTATGGCGGCTCTTGTCTTCCTCTGCAGCTCGCTTTCTTCAACTGTGGTCTTCTGGGCCTTCTGCTTCTGCGGGATCTGCATGGCCTTTTTCCATTCTGCATAGCTCATGTTCTTGACATAAGCCGGCCTGGATCGCAGATTGTCGTCCTCATCCCGATAATACTCCGCTGAGATGCGCTCCGCGTCCTCTTCGTCCGGGTACTCCTCGTAAACGTAGCCCAGCGTACACCGGCAATTCCAGACCTGCTCCCCGTCCGCCTGCGGATCTCCCGGAAACATGATCTCAGCCAGCGAGCCGTCCCGGTTGTGTGTGATAAAGGGCTCGTCAATATCGACAACCTGACCATCCAGCTCGGCATGGGAATCACGGGTGCGGGCATCCAGCGTGGCGATCCATTTCTTCCTGACCTTGATGCCCATGCCCTTGGCCCGCTCCATGGTTTCCATGCGGCCCGCGTTCTGTGCACTGGTCATTGCGGTCGCCGCGTACCGCGCCATTGCCGCGTCGTTTTCGTGCGCTGTTTCTCTGGCGATGCGCTCCGTCATCTCCGGCAGGCTGTCGCCCTGGATGATGCTCTGGGTGACCGCGTTGGAGATCTTAGTGCGGTTCCATGCCCGATCTTTTTTGCCGTTGACCACCTTGCGCGGCATCAGCTCCGGCTGCTCCCGGATCAGCTTGCTCACGGTGTCCTTATCGTAGACAGAGAAGCCGTATCCGATGCCGGTCTCCTTGCTGAGCCGGTATGCTTCATAGTTGGCGTTCTCCGCAAATACATCCATCTTCTCGCCGTTGATGACCCGGAGGGCCTGCCGGTTGGCATCCTCCAGGGTCTTTGTGGCCTGCTCTACCTTCTGCCGCCAGATGTCGCTCTGAAGCACCTGCATGCGCTTCCATTTGTCGTAGTCTTCCTGCGTCATCTGGCCAGCCTTGACCTTTGCGCGTTTCTCCTGATCCTTTTTGGCAAATCTGGCATTAAACTCCTTCATCTGCTCCATCATGTCCTTGCGGGCCTTGGAGTAGATCTTGACCAGCCTGTCCTGCACGCGCTTCTCCGCGCTGGCCGTAGCCTTGTCCCCGATGCTCGGCATCAGACCTCACCGTCCTCATCCGGCTCATCCGGGTTTGCGTCATCAAATCTGCCCATGCTTTCGCCGTCCTTGCGCAGCAGGATGCCGTCCACCTCATCCACGGTGATAAACGGCAGTTTCTCCAGGATTGTCTGGGCGTCCAGATACTGAGCCGCCTCCACCACCATGTCTGTCTGCTCCTTCTGGTTGCTGACCCTGTTCCTCTGGAAGAGGGGAGTGTCCTCAATGCCCAGCATGGCCAGGATCATGCGGACGGCCTTGATGATTTGATATTCAAATGCATCTGCTTCCTCATCCATGGGCCAGTAGGCGGCCTCGATGTGGTCATTGGTGGCCCCGGCTTCAACGGTGTGCACATCAAACCCGCCGAAGTTCTCGTACATCTGGTTGCGGATCTGCTTCAGGGCTTCATTGCGGGCCTGATAGGGGATCTCCTGCGTGTACGGGGTGATGGAGCTGTTCTCGCCGTCCACCACAGCGACATGCTGCAGGATCAGCCGGTCGAGCAGCTGGCGGCAGTTTTCCGGGGTCATGCCAAAGGCCCCGGAGATAAGCCAGTAAACCTGAGCGCAGTCCTGGATGTCATTGGCGAAGCCGGAAAGCACCATGTCGTAGGCATCAATGAGGGGCTTGAGGTTGTCCAGCGCACTCTCCCGGTTTTCCCCGGAGTACAGCGGGAAGATGGGCAGCATGGTCAAATCGTTGGCTCCGGCGATCTCCTCGCCGTAAGCCTCGGAGACCTGAACCGTCTCCACGTAGGGCTGCAGCTCCGTGACCGGTTCGAGCGCGGAAATGCCGTTCTTGCCCGTTGGCGTTTCATAGCGGATATAGCCCTGTTCCGTGTACAGGATCGCGTTGACCGGCCTCTTGCCCCAATCGAGGCACCAGAACCGGATGCCGCCCCGAAGAGCCCCTGTGCGCTCATCATAGAGGGCCAGAAACTCGGTCTTTTTGAAAAGATTGTATTCCATGCCCTCGCTGTCAAATCCCGGATGAACATAGAGATAAGACGCGCCGTTGCCCTGCGCCCAGTAGGCCCACTGGTAGACCATCTGGTCGAAATCATCCCCGAGGGTCTCCTTGGTTTTATCCACGGTCTCCGTGGATCCATCCTCGCGGGTCTGCTTCTTTTTCCCGGCAAAGCTGATCCCGTTGCCGAGGGAATAACTGCACCGATCCGTAACCAGCCGGTGGATCAGGCGATTTCTGATCTTCGTGTTTGTCTTGGTGAAGTCATTCTCCGGGATGCCTGCCATGTTGTAGATCACCCGCATGGTCTCCAAGATGGCCACATTCCGGCCCGCCATATACTCCTCTTCCTCCACGGCCTTGCGGTACTCCTTGGAGTTCCTGTAGCTTACAATGGCATTCCGCACCCATTTGGTCTTGTCCTCTGCTTTTTCGTAGTCCTGCCAAGTAATCATTTTTTGCTCCTTTCTTCTGCCTCGTCCGCTTCGTCAGTCTCCGGCGACGGTTCCATGCACTTCTTCCACTGCAGCAGGCGCGCTTTTCTGCGCTTCGTGTCCTGCTGATCGAGAAAGTCACCTGTGCGCATTTCCAGCTCCTCTTTGTCCGGCATATGCCGCTCCTTTCTCACCGTGAAAACGGTGATACATAGTCTCCTCCTCCTCGCCGGTCTAACAATCTGCAAACGCAGGCCGCAGAATCAGGAGCGTCATCGTGCTCTGCGTCCTCCGTATAGCTCATGATCTGCTGGAGATATTCCCTGTCCGTCCCCTCCAGCCATTGGATATTGCCCCACCATTTGCGCAGGAAGGAGGAAATCTTGATGTACTTGTTCTCCTTCTCCGTGTAGGGCTGTGCGCTGTACCCCTTTTCGAGGATCTCCCGCGCAAGGTATCCCTTGTCTCCGTTTTTCTCGCAGTAGATCGGCCCGCACATGAGCCGCCCCGCTTCCGCGATGCAGTATTCCAGCACCGTGTCCACATGCCCGTGCCACATCTTGCCGTACATGTACAGCGTGTCCCCGCGCCGCTGGCCGCATGTAAAGGCCGTGTAATCCTCGCCGCCGTAGGCCGCGTCGATGTGAGCAATGCCGTCCCGGAGAAGATCCTCCGGCCTTGCATCCTCCCGCTTGAGCTTCTGCTGGGCTTCCTGCGCTGTGATGAACACGGGAGCCGTCTTGAACAGCGCGTCCTCTGCCGCAATGTGCACCAATTCGTAGTTCGCGGCGAAGAGGGAAGGAGCCATGCTGCGCCGCTTTTCCTCGATCTCCTCCGGGCTGAGAATCCCGGTCGAGTAGCAGTCCCATTTTTCCGGCTCCGGCATCAGGCTGAAAGCGTCCTCCGGGTGCCAGGGCGTGCCGGTGCTAATGATCCTGCCGCCCTTGTTGACGATGTTGAGCAGCTCCTGATAGATCAGCTTGGTGCGCTCGCGCTCGGCTTTGCTCTTCCGGTCTTTGACGTTGATGATATCGTCGGTAAAGATTCGCTCGAAGTGTTTACCGGTGATACTCCCGCCGATACCCATGCCGACCAGCTGGCTGGTTCCCCGCGTATCGGTGACGAGGTTGGTGCTGATCTCGGTCGCGTTGTCCGTCAGCAGTTTGAGGTTAACCCCGTAGATCACCTGCACCAGATACTGCGTCTGCGGCATCTGCAGAATCTTGCGCACCTGGTCGATGATTTCCTTCACATCCTCGTCCGTCTTCCGGCAGAAAAGAATGCGGTAATTCGGGTGCAGGATCATCAGGATCACCAGCACGATGGACAGGCATGTGGTCTTGTAGCTGGCCCGGTGTCCCTGCAGGGTGTAGTCCCCTGTTCCGCTGATCATCTTGCGCATCCAGCCGTTGTGGATCTGGGTGAGCTTGGTAAAGCCCACCATGTGCCCGAATTTGTATGGGTTGCGGATCAGGAACCGCACCGCCTCAGTTCTGGTCATTCCGTTTCTCCCTCATGTCCTGCATCCGCAGATTTGTCACCTCGCTGATCCAGCGCTTCCTGTCCGCCTTTGATGCAAACGCCGCTGGAATCTTGTCCGCGATACGCGTCAAGGCTGCTTTGTATCGCTTTTTGTAGATCCTCTTCGTTAATCCTGCGGGCATGACCACCAAACTCCTTTGCGCATTCGCTGCAGATCCAGTCCTCTGTCGGATCATATGGTTTCGCCACTGGTATGATCCTGAAGCAAAACCTACACGGCTGCATTCTGTCCTCCTGCTTACTCAAGATAATCGTCGTAGATCACGATCGTCGGGTCTCCGTTTCCGCTCCAGCCGTTGAACATCAGCACAAAGTCTTCCGGTTTGCCTTGTTTGGTAGGATGCTCTTCCGCCAGCTTTTTGAGATCATCCACGGTGTTGATCTCGCGGCTCTCTTCGTACTTGCCGCTTGACGCTTTCATGATTCTGAATTCCATTTTGCCCTCCTGTTTGCATGAAATCTATTTATCATTCGGATCATCTTACCCGCTCTCCCGTTTCCTTCGCGTACCCGATCTTCCCACAGAGCGGGCATTCCAGCTCATAGATCCGGACGCTCTCCGGCCGGACAGCCGTCCAGCGTTTCTGACAGTTGGTGCATCTGAGGATGCTGACCAGATGCGGTTCCGGTCTGTCCTTTGTTTTCACCTCTTCGGATCCTTTCATCGTTTTCTGCTGCATCTGTCCATCCTCCGCCAGAACGGCTGTGCGGATCGCATCGTTTGCTGGTGCGTCTCGCAGTATGCACGTATCTCTTGATCCCTTTGGCTTTTCCAGCCTTGATAGTCACTGCATTCCGCATGGCAGGCCACGGTTCTCTTTTCGCATCCCTTGCATGGACAAACCGCCATAGTCATCACCTCAGAAATCCGGCTCAGTCATCTGGGCCGCCTCGATCATGTCCTTCCTGAACATAAACCCGGCAAAAACGAAGCTCTTCTGTCCCATGTCATCACCGGTGGTCATGTACTCCAGCAGGGCGTTTTCATCCCGTTCGATCTGGGCGGCGATCTCCTCCGGGGAACCCTGGTACTGGAGCTCCTTTTCCAGCACCCCCCCCCGGTTATATATAGCTAACTGCATGGTTTTGGTCATTGGTCAGCTTCCTCCTGTGCACAGAGGTCATCCAGTTCATCCGCGATCTCTTCCATGATCTGCAAATGATAGCTCTGCCGAGTCCCAAAGAAGCGGCTGAACCAGCGATGCCACCTGAATCTCCGCAAGAGCTTTTCTATCCTGCGATCAGTCTTATTCATTCTCCGCCTCCTGCACCATCTGCTCCACCTCTGCAATGACGGACGGCTCCACATCCGCGACCATGACCTTGTCCACGGGCTTGTATCCCGCCGTGTCCCGGATCATCTCCAAAGCCTTCATGTTGCCCTTGGCGGCTTCCTTCAGTACCCAGCGCACCCAAGCCTGCCCGCCGCTGATCTTCTCGCCGTCCTTGCCGTTGGCGACATCCTCCTCCAGCCAAGTCAGCATCAGCCGTCGCAGGTCGCCTTTCTCCCGCTTCGCCGCCGCGCCACGTAATTGCATCTCTTTCGCTCGAGAATCCCCCGAGACGAACTTTTTCCCTTCCGGCACGGGCTGGCCGTTGATAGGGGAGACAAAACGTCCTTTGTTATCCCGCTCGCGCTTCTTTCCCGGAGGAGTCTTCTGCCCTTTTGCCATTTAAACCGCCTCCCTCGCGGCCTGCTGAAACCTGTCGTAATCTCGCAGCTCCCGTTCCATTCGCCTGATATGTTTCATCAGATCCCTCCTGTGTATGGGGCCGCATGCCCGGGCCTGCTTTCGTTCTTCCTCGATTCTCCTGCGCATCTCAGCCGCCTTCATGGATCAGCACCGCCTTTTCTCCTGTGAAGGTTTCCCATCTGTCGATGATCGCGTCCACATAGCGCGGATCCAGTTCCATCGTGCAGCACCGCCGCCCGTCCTGCTCGCAGGCCATAATGCAGGTGCCGCTCCCGCCGAATGTATCCAGAACCATTTCTCCGGCCTTGGAGCTGTTTTGGATCAGATAGTCAAACAGTCCGATGGGTTTCATCGTCGGATGGATGTCATTCCGCTTTGGCCTGTCAAAATCAATCACGGTTGTTTGCTTCCGATCGCTGTTCCAGGTGTGCCCCGCGCCATCTTTCCACCCGTACAAACACGGCTCATGCTTCCACTGGTAATCCTGCCGTCCCATGACCAGACTGTTCTTGTTCCAGATCAGGCATTGCCGCACCGTCCATCCGACATCCTTGCAGGCCGTGCGGAAATTGTATCCCTCGCTGTCCGCGTGCCAGATGTAGAACGCCGCGCCGGGTTTCATCACGCTGTTTGCGCAGAAGAAAGCATCCCGCAGGAAATCCAGAAAAGCACCGTCGCTCATGCTGTCGTTCTGTATCTTCAGCTGGTCACTCGTCCCGCCCTGGTAGTCCACGTTATACGGAGGATCCGTCACCAACAGGTCGGCCTGTTCTCCGTCCATCAGCTTTTCGACCTCCAGCACGCTTGTGCTGTCCCCGCACATCAGCCGATGCCGCCCAAGCTGGTAAATATCGCCCAGTTTGCTTTTCGGCTCCTCCGGCAGTGGTTTATCGTAATCATCCTCCGTGATCACGACAGGATCCTCGTCCTCCGGCAGATCGAAGTCGAAATCAAACCCGTCGAAATCCAGCCCTTCCAGATCCTCTGCCAGCAGATCAACATCCCATGGGCTTTCGTTGGTCTTGTTGTCCGCGATGCGAAGCTCCCGGATGTCCTCATCCGTCAGCTCCTCGGCCTTTTGGTCGATGATCTTCACCGGCATCTCGCATTTCAGCATCAGCGCGGCCAGTCGCCTCCCGTGGCCGATCACAAGCACGTTGTCCTGTGTCACCACAGCCTCCTGCTGCCAGCCAAACCGCCTGATGCTGTTGGCGATGTTTTTCACCTGCGCTTTATCGTGCTGCTTCGCGTTCTTGGGGTAGGGGATCAGTTCATTCGGATCCACCCATGTCTGATAATGGCTGTGGTCAAACTCCCGGCCCTTTTTACTCATTGGTTTCCTCCTGTTTCACGATCTTAAGCTCATATCCCAGCGGCTTGAGGAGCTGAGCCAGAACGCTGACCTTGCAGTTGCCCCTCCGGTAGGTGTTGCTGATCAGCTTCCCAAACTCGTCAAACCCAGCTCGCCTGCACCACTCTGCCTGCGTAAGCCCCTGATCCCTGGCAATTCTGTCAGCCGTCGTAATAAGTCCCCGTGCGTCCATCTTATCACCTCGCTCATGCCGTTTGGAAGGAAAAAAGTGTCAAAAGTTGTTATGTTGCCCGTTCTGCATCAGCGCAGAACCATTCTCCACGATTGTCGAGCATAAAAAGCGGATAGCTCTTTTCTGCCGCAATTGCAGCAAGCACACACTTTTCAATCTTCCCTCTGTGAACGCAAACCTTGCACCGAACCAGCTCCTGCGGATGCTGTTCTGCCCCAAGGTCTTCCTGCTCTTTCAGCAGTTCCAAAGCATCTTTGTCCTTATCATCCATACAAGTAGAGTTTCCTTTGTAGTACGGGCATTCAATACAGTTTTGTTTATAAGCGCAACATTCCAACGCTTTGATAACTTTCTCCCGGTCAACCATTTTTACTCCCTCCTTTCCCCGTCAGCGCAGAACCATTCTGCATCATGGTAAACATCTCGCTGATTTCCGGAATCGTCTGTGCACATTTCACAGTATTTACACATCTTGCTATCACTCGTCATGGTTGCGTGCTTGCAATCATTACAGCTGACAATTTCTTTTAATGGACACCAAAAAGGTCTGTAATCCGAATATCTGTGGCTTGCATCAGCTTGGCAATACCCGCTCTCGCCATCATGACACGGGCATTCAAAACAATGTTCAGGTAATAAACCCATGGTAGTTATCACAATCATTCCCACTTCACCGCTTTACGTTGATCTTCTGTTGGCCGTTTCGTCCAACACCGCCATCGTTTTCCATAGTTTTCGCAATCTCGCCGTTGCTGTAAACACATATTGCCAACTGTACTCAGCCATACCCAGCTGTTCCTTTGATCAATGCCGTCAACTAATGCATAGCTATTGAATTGATCGTCTTCAAGCCAAACAATGTGCTCCTTTGATTGCTCTATTTCTAAACGTGTCATTACTCTGGGTTCCTGCTCTTTCAGCAGTTCCAACGCCCCATCATACACTGACAGCAGCCAGTCTCGATCTTGCGCAAGATCGCACTTACCACAATCCCTGTCGCAGTCGCGGGATACACATTCCCTTTCAATCTCCAGCCCTTTGATGATCGTTTCTTGATCCATCATTTTGCTTCACCTCATTTTTTGTAAAATCATGCGCCGGCCTCCTTCAGCCTGATTCCCCGGTGTCTTATGACAAACGTTGTGCGGGCCACCGGTTATGCAGGAGGTCAGGCGAGAGCGGACAACCCCGCGAAAAGAACTCCGACCCGCTGGCTTATAGCCAGCCCTGGCGCATGAATGAAATAGTCACGATTCCGGCAGTCTGTAACGCATATACCGCACGGTGTCGCCATAGCGGTTATGGCTGATCTCCATCTGCCGAGTAACAGCCTGCCCGCTCCGCGTCATCTCGCTGATCCGGGTGGCCAGCTTGGTGATGCCCAGATCCCGGAAAGCCTCCATCGGGCTGATGGAACCGAAATCCCGCATGTACTGCAAAATCCTCTGTTGCTGTGTCATGCCGCGCTCCTTCCTGCCGTCTGGCTCAGCCCAGCGTCTTCACCCAGAAAAGCTCGTCCTCCAGCACATCATCCGGCTCTTTCTCCTTTGGCCAGCCGTACATGGCGTGCATGTTGCGGAGCATCCCTTCCTGCCATGGAAAGTTCGCGCAGCAGTGATTGAGCTTCATGTTGGGGAACTCCGCGTTGATATCCCGCTCCTTCGTCTCGCATTCCTCATCATCCTGCATCAGCAGGGCTTCCTTCGGATCCTCCGTGAAAACGGGGGTCTGTTTACCCTCCCGGCCCGGAACGTGAGTGCAGAAGCCTTTGAAATACAGAAAGCTCTCTTTGCCCAGCGCGACGATGACCTTGCTTTCAATCCTGCGGTGCATTTCATCGTAGAATTTCTTGTTGATCAGCACGGCCAGATGGTTCAGGCTGAACACCGCCGCTAAAGCCTGCTCCCTGTCGCCGTGCATGTAGCCCTTTTCTTTGCACTCCCGGTACCGCTTCTTCTCATCCTTGATCAGCTTCAGCAGCTCCACCTTGTCCACATACACCCGGCCATCCACCGTGATTTCCTTCAGGCCATTAAACTCTCTTGCTGTCATGTTTCCTCCTCAAAAAGTATGCTTTCGCAAACAAAATATTGCATTTCACAAACAAAAATACTGTTTTCGCTAACAGACGAATCACAGATGCATGGCCATCTGGCCTTCGATCTGCTCCGCTGGCTTCTTTTCCCTGAGACCTTTGCATTTGCGGTAAACCTCCCCGTACATCCTGCGCTTTTTTGCGTCTTCCGGGTCAATGCGGATGGCTCCGCAGGCTTCATTGCCGCACCGCCAGTCTGTGCCGCCTCCACTGCTGACACCGAACATCGCGCATTTGTACCAGACCCGGTTGCAATCACCGTTTACGTGAGCGATCAGGTGGTCGCAGTTTCGGCACCTGCAACCAGGCACCCGCCCGTACTCCTCATACATGAGCTGGATCTTTTCGTCTCCCGTTCTCATGGTGTCTGCCCTCCATGCTTAAAACGGGAGGTCGTCGCTCTCGACCTGCTGGAACCCGCTCTGCGGATCCACGTTGCCGCCCATAGCCTCGGTGGCCTGCGCGACCATCTGATCGCTCTTTTCTGCCGCCTCACTCCGGCTGGAGAGGAATTCGACATCGTTGGCCATGACATCCATCTGGGCGTAGGTTTTTCCGTCGTTTCCCTGATAGGTGTGCACGCTAACCTGCCCGACCACGGCTACCTTCCGGCCCTTGGCAAGGTACTGCTGGCATGTCTGAGCCAGCTGGTTCCACGCGGACACCTGGAAGAAATCCGCAACGCTCTGCCCGTTCTGATCCTTCTGCCTGCGGTTGACCGCAACGGTGAAGCCGCACACATTGCGCCCGCTCGGGGTTGTACGGGTGACTGGATCCTTGGTCAGGTTGCCAATAATGGTCAGTTTGTTCATGATAAATTTGCCTCCTTCATTTCCTTCTGTATTTTTTTCACCGCATAAACCGAAACATTCATTTCATCAACAATGTCCATACACTTTTCGCCGCGCTGAAGCCGGTTATAAACCTCGCATTTCTGTGCCGGCGTGATCTTCTTTTTCCAGCCTGCGGCATTCCCCGGAGGATGCTTTTTCTCGTCCTTGCGCTTGCATCCCCAGCTGCAGAAGTATGTCTCTCTGCGCTTGTAAATCCACTGTGTGGTGGGGATGAAAACCTTGCCGCAGATCGGGCACTTGTGCTCCGGGAATGTAATATGCTCCATGCCCTAATCCTCCCACTCCGCCAGCACATACGGGCAAATCAGCCCGTCACCGTAGTTTTCCAGCGGCACAATAGCCTCCAGCGTCTTGTAAAGCGGGCAGGCCCGGATCTCAGTTCCGCTTGCCGTGCACAGATCGCATTTTGCCTTCGCGCTGTCTATCAGCGTTTTGGCATGATCTGCCGTCATGATCACGTTCTTGCAGCTTGGGCTCATCTTCGGCACCATGCGCATGTCCATGTCCTTCATGACGTTCTGCATCTGCTTGCACTGGGCAACGGTCATCGTGCCGATCAAATCGTTGGCAATCGCCGCAACCGCGCCTTTTGCCATGGCCATTCTTTGCTTGCCTGCGGGAATGCATTCAAGCCGTTTCTGCAGATCATCGCTGGCGTTGGCGATGTAGCTCACCGCGCCGAGCAGGCTCTGCACCGCCTGGAATTCGTGCCGGGTCATCCGCTCGCAGTCCTTTTCATCCCACCAGACGCGCCGGGGATCGCTGGGGCATCCCGTTTTGTTTGCTTCCATCCCTAAACCTCCGCAATCTCAATGCCATGCCGCCAGAGCATCAGCTTTTTCTTGATCTTGTATGCTTCCGTCCGGTATCCCTTGGTGTCCTCCACGATCCACTTTCCATCCGGCACGGTCTGGTAAACAAAATCCGCGATGTAGCTCACCCCGCGCTGGATGACCTTTCCCGTCTCCTCGCTTCGTATGGACGGGATCAGCTCATACGCGACCTGCCTGTCAAGGTTTCGGATCTCTCCGGCCTTCTCGAGCCATTTCAGCTCCCGCCACCGTCTGGCCTCGCGCCGGCTGTCGAACTCAATGCCGTCTACCACGGTTTTTTGATTGCCGTACTTGCTCATGCTCATCTCTCCGCCAAAATGTACTGCGTCCGCACAAAACCCTCGCTGGTGATGCTCCATTCCGCGCTGCTGGCATATAGCGTCAGATGATCCCCCGCGTGGAGCCACTTGCGTCTGTTGCCGCCGATGGCCCGCCTGCAGGCCACCCGCCCGTCCGCATCCACCTTCGCCGCCACCGTTTCGATCTGCGGTGCGTCCGTGACGATGTACCCGCCGGCCACCCATCCCTCGCCGCTCTCGTTGCTGATGCCCGTCACGTGAGTGTATCCGTTGCGGTTCCTGCCCGTCTGGACGGCATCCCCAAGCTCAAGATAGCCAACAACCCGGCCACCTTTGCCGGGGGATTCGCGGACGTTGACGAAACTGTCCGGCTGGCACATAATCCAGCCTTCCTCACCCCAGGCCCGGTTGAAAAGCAGAACCAGCACCAGAAACATCCCGAAGTACAGCAGGATTTCCAAAACCCGTCTCATTGTGTTGCCCTCCTCAATGGCTCATCTTCTCTTCAATCTTGCGTCTCTTCGCTCTGATCTCCCAGATCTGCCCCTGCAGATCCGCGACCTGCTCCAGCAGTTTCGCCTCCTGATCCATCAGTCGCGCCAGCTCCCGATTCTGGTTTTCTTCCGGCTCGTCTTTCGGCCCCACAACCGGCCCCGGCATATCGGAGAGGATCGGCACTCCGTACTGCCGTAGGAAGTCGGACAGGCTGATTTCATCTTCTTCTGTCTGGGCGATGATGCTGTCCGGCTCCGGCGCGGTTTCTTCCGGCCCCTTCTCATCTAAGAACAGATCCGGGAACTTCTCCTGCCATCTGCGCAGGTTCTGCCTTGCGGCTTTCCTCGTTATCCCTTGGCTGATCATGTAGCCCTCTGGATCGCCGGACGCGAGGACTTCCATGCATCTCTCGCGCACCGCAGCGTCCCTTTTCCTGCGATTGTTCTCCACCGCCTCTGCCGACCACAAATGCTTGCGTTCGTTTTCCTGCGGTTTTTCTGGCCTTTCAGGGGCTTCCGCGCTTTGGTCTGTCAATTCCTCCACCTTTGTCTCAGCCGCGCCCGCATGGGGCAAATCTGCGGCCTGTGGGGCATTCGGTTCTTCCGTCCTGATCTCCATGCTGGTCACGATCACCTTTCGCAGCTTCTGCAGGATCCGTTTTTTCCCGTACTGCCGTGTGATGTCCGGGTAATGCTTCACCCAGTAGACCAACTTCTCCTGAGCGGTTGCCTCGCTGTAGCCGCGCTCATAAAGCCATCTGCGAGCGTTTCCGCTCTCGCATGCCGCCCGGAAATTATCTTTGTCGGTTTGTGTGCGCTTGCTGGCCTGGTCTGTGGTTTCAGGCGGCTTCGGTGCCGGTTGCTCCGGCCCGCTCTGCTCGTCCCACACCTTGCGGTACTGCCCCATAAGCACCAATGCACGCTGGCCAACCTGACATCCCTTAAACCCGTTGCAGCTGATGCATGTCTTGGGGTTGCCGAGCGTTTTCGCGCAAAGGTAACCGCGAAGCTCGTCCATATCCATCTCTCCGATGGTTTTGGGGGTTCCCACTTGCGGTTCCAAAGGCCCGCGCAGGAAGGTGTATCCGTAGTCCATGTTTGCCCTCTCCTTCGTTTATCCGGCGTTCTGCCCGTTGATGCTCATGAGCCTTTCCATCATCTCGTCTACGCTTTCCTCCTGCCCGCTGTAGTCTCTCTGGCTGTATTGCTGGGCAATCACCGTCCGTGTGGCCTTTCCCGTGGCCTTCGGCGGCTCGTCCTCCCAGCGTCTGCCGTTGAGCCATGTCGTTGGGTGAGGGATGTACCTGCCTCCGTCCTCCTGCCACTGATCGGTGGCCTTCTGCTTTTCGATGGCCCCGATCATTGCTCCCAGCATGGCCTCGTCAGGATGCAGTTTTGCGAAAGCCGCCTGAGCTTTCTGCCGGTTTTCGTGTCGGGGGTATTCCGCCCAAAACCTTTCAAACCGCTCAGTCTCCTCGCGTGCGCGTAGATCGTTCTCTTTTTTGTTTTCTTTTTCTTTCTCTTTCTCTTTTTCTTTTGGGGATTTTGCTTCCGCTTGCTTCGGTTTGCTTCCGTTTGCTTCGGTTTGCTTTTCCTTGTTTTCGTTTGCTGTCCCGCCGATAGCACCGGCAGCAGCGCGAGCCTTTGAAATGTTTTCATTCCGGTTGATCTGTTCACGGAATGCTGGGAACAGATACCGCTCATTTCCCTTGATTCGTTCCTGCCAATCTCCGCCCGTTGCATACAGCACGATAGCATCGATCAGCCGCCCCTTTTCTTGGTCATTGAGTTCCTCTGTCACCTTCACCCAGTCATAGAAAATCGGAACGTACTCCTTTGCCATACAACCACCTCATAACCAGCTTTTTCCGAAAACCCGCATGAAGGTTTCATGGCCGTGGATCTCTTCGAACCGCTCCTGACAGGTACGTTTGAGCATCTTGTCCAGCGCGGAGTTTCTGTCATGCAGATCCATGTGGATGTCGTGCCGGAGCCATACCCAGCACCCCCACTTTTCACTGTCCTTCCTGCGGCTTCCAGCGTAGACGTGGTGGCGGTCAAGCTCCGCCACCGCGCCGCTGATAAAGCACTGCTTTTCGTCCTGCAGAATGCTCTTGCTCATGCCAGCCCGTCTTCCTTCCGAATCGCGTCCATGATCTCAAGGCATTTCATGGGTTCCCGCAGCTGGTAATTCATCTGCCGGGTCTTGCCTTCGTGGAAGTCCATCATGGCCAGCACCAGAATCTCCGTCTGTTCCCGGATGCTCTTCTTGTCGCTGGCCGTACCCTTGTACCGTTCCTCAATCATCCTGCGGGCCACCAGGGCAGGGGATGCCTGGTATCCGTCCGATCCAACGGTGTTCCCGCTTCCGAATACTTTGAAGAAAACCTCCGCTTCGTAGCTCTTGATCAGGCCCCGCCGAAGCATCAGGTAGCAGGCCAGCACGCAGGAGGTGCGGCTTGTAAGCCGGGTGCGGTTGTTCGCACCGCAGACCCTGTAGGCCCGCTTCAGCTCCTCATAGTGGCCCTTGAGCCACTCAATGACCACGCCCTTGGTAACCGTGCTAAACCGGCCCACAATCGCGGTTCCTGCCGCCGTTTCGATCTTGGTGATGTCCCCGCATCCGCTGGCCAGCGCGATCTGGTTCGTGGTGCGCATGCTGCCGACATCGTAGATCGTCACATCATTGCCAACCCCGGTCACAATGGTCATCTTGACCGGAATGCCCGCAGCGATGACCGCCGCCAGCCTGTGCTGTCCGTTCTTGAGCTTGCCCTCTTCGTCGAACATGATGCCCTCGCCGTTGAGCTGCCACTTTCCGGCCTTCATCTCTGCCGCGTACTGGGCGACCTTGGTCTTGCTGATCTTGCGATAGTTGTCCACGTTGCGCTTGAGGTAGTGAGCCGCCAGATCAGGGGTCACCGTCTCAACCTTCATCTGCATTGCCATGTTTGCCCTCCACTTTCTTGCCCCATTTGCGGAGCATTTCTAACTCTTCCTTCGGTGTGATGGTCGGGATGCCCAGTGCCTCCGCGTCCTGGATCAGGCTGTCGATCAGGCCGCTCATCTGCTCCGTATCGTACTCGCTGGAGCCAACGTAGCAGGTGAGGTACGTCCATCCTTCCGTGTCGCTGGCCAGCTCCACGGCCTGCCATCCGATGCCCTTGGCCTCCCACCAGTCCCTCATGCGCTTGGCCTTTTCCGTTGGCACCAGAACCGTCTCGCTGACCCCGCCGATGTCCAGAATCGCTTTGCGGTACACCTCGGTCTTCTTGAGGTGCTGCTTCGCCGCGATCTGGTCGATCAGCACCCATGCGTAAGCGTTCGCCTCCAGACTGCGGTGCTTGCGTGCCTTCTTGATCTGGATCTCGACCGCCGTGTCCTTCAGCTCGTCATAGCTTTGCCGGAAATCGGCGGTCACCGTGACGGTGATGTTCTGCGCATCACCGTCCGGTGTCAGGGAAAACCCTGTAAGCCGCCCTTCCATCATCCTGCCTTCTTTCCGTACTTGTCCTGCATCTTGCTGATGAGGAGCGCGGCCTGATCCAGCGTGATGGTCGCGCTGGGCGTGTTTTCGACCTCGCCGCTGGCGACCAGCTCGGCCCGGGCCTTGCCGAAGTCAAACCCGGGGATTTCCTTCTCCAGCTTGGCCTTGGCGGCTACCAGAAACTTGGCTCCCTCGCTCATTTCCTTCTTCGGAGCGGGAGGAGGAGTCTGGGCCGCTGGCTGCGTGGGCGGTACCGTGCTTCCGGTGCTGACCTGGGCCGCTGGCTGCCGCGTGCTGCGGGGCATGACGTCCGTGTACACATCCGCGTCCGGGTCTTTCATCTCCTCGGTGGGGATGCAGAACAGCTGGAACATAGCGTATTTCATGGCCACGCTCATGGCCTTGTTGCTTCCCTTGTCCCCGCTGTCCATGCCCTCGCCAACGACCGTCATGCTGACAGAGCTGCCATCCGGCGCGTATGCCGTGTACTTCATTGTCAGCAGGGTGTAGGTCAGCACCGTGCCGTTTTTGGTGGTGCGTTCCTCCCGCTTCTGATCCAGCACTTCCGGGCAGAAGAAGATTCCCAGCTCCGCCATCACCGGGTTCAGCGCGTTGTAAACCTGATCAATGCCCCGGTACATGAACCCCTGCTGCGCGTTTTTCTTCTCCTTGCCAATGGCCCCGATCTTGCCGATGGCCTTGCCGATCAGCTCGTAAATCATTCCCTTGTTTTCCATAGTGTTCGCCCTCCTCTTACTTTAATGTGACCGTGAATTTATCTTCCCGTGGCGTGACCGTGATTCCCGGCACAATCTCGCCGTCTTCGGTGACCATTCTCAGCCCGTCCGGGCTGGCCTTGAGCTCCTTTTTCAGGTTGGCCCAGTCGCTGCTTTCCTTGATCTTGATCAGCTCCGGCCGATTGGCTTTCAGCCATGGAACCAGCTCTTCATCCTTGGTGTCGTACTTCGGCTCCTGATGCTTGAGCACCAGCTTGCCGCTCGGAAGGTCGTAGGTCTTCTGCGTCTTGGTGACTTTCGCGGGCACAATGTCGAAGTAGGCCCGCAGGTTGGCCTCGGCCCATGCCACCTTGCGGTCGCGCTTCTCCTTGGCCTTTTCGACCATATGCGCGTACCACGATTCCATCTTCTGGTATTCAGCATCGGCCTGACGGATCATGGTGAGCATGTACTCGGCATCCATATCGTCCAGCATGGGGATTTCCTGCCCCTCCAGCTGATCCAACTCCTCATCCGGCTCGTAAGCCCTGAGTTCACTCATTTTTTGTCTCCTCCTATTGTGCTTCGCGCCTTTTTGTGATAGAATAGTCACGAAGCAGATCGCTGTGTTTGCCCTCAGCGTGTTTCATGCATCCGGGGTTTTCCCACCCGGGTGCTTTTTTTATGCTTCGGGCTGGTTTCATCTGTATCCGGTAAAACCGAACACGTCCGGCGTTTCCCTGCGCCGCATGGTTCTCCACGCCCTGATCCGGTCAGCCAGCGTGAGCCGCATCGTCAACCGCCTGCTGGTCATGGGACAGAAAGTGTAGCGTCCTGTGCGTGCCATGTTCATCCCTCCTTTCTTAGTAGTCCCGTTCCATGGCCACGATCTGACGGTTTACCTCGCCCGTGATCCTGTCGATCTCTTCGGCGAGGGACGCGATGCGGTTCTCTGCCCATGTGTCTTCCGTCCACTCCGTCGCCTTTTCCAGCTTGCTGCTGGCCTGATACAGCAGGCTTACAGCCTCCCGCATCTTGCTGATGGCCGGCTGCCAGTTGTGGTACCTGGAGTCGTCGGCGTTCAGCTCTTCCCAAAGCCGCGCCTGCCAGTTATCGACCATCTTGTCTACATCCTGCCCGTAAGCGTTCACCATGTGTTTGCCCTCCTTCGTGGTTACCTTTGCCTTAATCTCCGCATCGCCGCCCGGATCTGCGCCGTTGGCGTTGCATCCCGTTCCCGTTCCCATGCTTCCACCGCGCTGAGCGGTACCAGCATCGGGCGAGTGTCCAACCGCCCGCGCATCTCCTTCATCCGCTTCGCCGCTGTCTGGCGGCTTTTCAGATGGTGCCGAGCCATCAGCTGGGGGATATCAAGGAACTGCTCGTCCAGTTTCACGGCTTCCACCTCCCTGCAGCAGATCGTCCACCGTACACTGCAGCGCGGCAGCGATGGCCTGCATGGTGTCCACCCGTGGGTGCTTCGTGCGGCCACACTCGATGTAAGAAATCACGCCCTGCGGGATTCCCGTCCGTCTGGAAAGCTCCGCCTGTGATATGCCGCGCTTCTTGCGGATCTCCTTCAGCATCCTGTTCACCTCCTGTTCGATACTTCGATTAAAGTATAACGAAACTTCGAACGTTTGTCAATAGAAATTTCGAACGGGTTATGCTAATATCTAATTAGAAATTTCGATATACAGAACGGGGAGGTGAGGTCATGACCGTTGGTGAAAGAATCAAAGGACTTATGAAGGAAAAGGGGATCAGCCAGAACCAGCTGGCCCGGTCTGCACAAATCTCGCAGTCCGGGTTAAGCAGTATTATCAACGGAGCATCCAGCCCCAAGGAAAGCACGATGAAGGCCATCGCAGGAGCCCTGGACTGCACCGTGGCTGACCTGATGGGCGAGGTCGCGATGCCCGCCAACATCCTGCAGATGATCAGCGGAGCCGTTCCTCTGGTTGGAGAGATCGCCTGCGGAACTCCGATCCTCGCGCAGGAGAACATCGAGGGCCGTGTGGATCTGCCGGAAGGAGTCCGGGCCGACTTCGCGCTTCGGTGCAAGGGAACATCCATGGAGCCGCTTTTCATGGACGGAGATCTTGTCCTGATCCGACAGCAGGAAGACGCGGATGATGGAAAGGTCGCCGCTGTGCTGATCGGCAACGAGGCCACCTTGAAGCGAATCCACCGAATCCCTGACGGCCTGATGCTGCTGCCGGAAAACGCTGCGGAGTTTGCCCCGCAGATCTATCAGGGGGAAGAGGCATCCTCCATTCGTATTCTTGGTGTCGCGGTTGGCTATGTGCGTATGATCTGAGAGGTGCCCCAAAATGAAAAAACGTTCTGTTGCCGCATTTGTGTTGGCGGTTGTTATGCTTTTCTCCGCATCTCTGGCTGAATCCATGGATCTGGCTGGCCTGTCCGATCAGGAGCTGATGGATCTGAAATTCCGCATTGTTGCAGAGCTGGAGTCCAGGCATCCAGTTGAAGAAACTGTGTTTCATTTTAAGGATGGCGGGCCTTGGGTGCTGGCGAACTCCGATGGCGTGAAGGTTTATCTGACAGGCCGCAGGCGTCATGATATGCCCTTTTACCATCTGGAGACTGTTTTTGAAAACGAGTCCGGCCAGTCATTAAGCGTCTGGGCCAAGGATATCAAACTGGACGGCTGGAACCTGAGCGGCGGTCTGATCTGCGGAACCATAAAGTCCGGCGAGAAGAAGGCTTCCGAATTGACCTTCAACATTGAAGAGGCTTTGCTCTCCTCATTCAGCGATATGAAAGACCTGACTTTTTCCGTGCAGACCAGCGACGAGTCTTATAATACAGTCCACAATTTCGGTTCCTTCTGCCTGAAGTTCAACGAGGTGGAATAATGCCAAGAGCAAAAAAACCGCACCTGAAAAAAAGAAAAGACGGATACTATGTCTGCAGGTACAAGGATCAGTGGTTTTATTCGCTGGATGAAGCTGACTGTCTGGCCCAGCGGCAGGAGTACAAGGATCTGGAAAAGGCCGGAGATCTGTCTCTGCTGACCGGGCCGAAGCTGTCCGATTATGCAGAGAAATACATGCGCAGCGCGAAAACCGGGACGGCTGAACACACCCGGAATGAAGCGAAGATCCAGATGCGAAAGCTGACGGATGCCCTGGGGGATAAATATCTGGCCGACATCCTGCCATCAGATATCCGTGAGGTGTATTCCTCTGCTTTCGCCGGGCTGTCTGACAGCTACATCCGAAGATCCGCTCAGTTATACCGCGCCTTGTTTGACGCTGCAGTAGATGACGGATATCTGAAGCGCAATCCCGCACGCCAGGAATCAGCTAAACCTCACAAGGGCACCCAGGGCGGCCACCGGGCAATCACCCCGCAGGAGCGGGAATGGATCGAAACTCTCTGCACGGATCACCGCGCCCATGCTGCCGTGATGGCCATGCTGTATGCCGGCATCCGTCCACAGGAGATGAAGGCCCTTGACATAGACAGATCCGTGGATTTTGAAAAGGGCGAAATCAAGCTGATTGACTTCGCCCATCTGGAAAACTATAATCAGTATAAGGTGACCAGCAAAGGAAAAACCGACCGGGCCGGGCGCGTGATCCCGCTCTTCACTCCGCTTCGGAAGGCCCTGGAAGGAAAGCACGGCCTGATAATCACCGGGGCCAGCGGGGAAATGGTAACCGTAACCGCATGGAAGTCCGTCTATACATCCTACGTCAACGCCATGGAAACGGCCATAAACGGCGTTTCCCGCCGCTGGTGGGGAAAGACGAAGGAACACAAACGGATCATCTCGGAAGGCGGCAAACTGCCCGAATGGGTGCCGTTTACGGTGGTTCCCTACGATCTGCGCTATTCCTTCTGCACTTGGTGCCGTGATAACCACGTTGAGCTGAAAACCTGCGTGCGCTGGATGGGCCACAAGGACGCAAAAATGATCCTGCGAATCTACGATGATGCCCCGGATTCAAGGTCGAAATCCGAGGCCGAAAGGCTGGAAAAAACCCTGTTTCGTAGTGGAAATGGTAGTGGAGATCAGGCTGGACAATGTGAAACCGTTGACAAGTAATGGCTTATACATTGTGCAACTTTTCGGCTGTTAACCGAAGGGTTGTAGGTTCGAGCCCTACCTGGGGAGCATGAGAAACCCCTTGGAGAATTAAAGCTCCGAGGGGTTTTCCTTACTTAGCTGTATGTTAATTTTTTGTTATTAAAGACGGTTTAAGTTAAGAGTTTGGTAGTATAAACGGTAGTAAACCATTTGTCATTCCCATTTCACTTCCTTGCTCATCTTTGCTCCGCAGTTCGGGCAGAATTTGCTCTCTGCAAATTGATAGATATTCGCTTCGTTTAACCCGCTCATTATCGGCAATCCGTTGTGCCTGCCACCGCATTCAGAACACGTCCACGCCGGAATGTTCCAGTCCATGCCATCAGGGTCGAGTATCCAATGCCCTATTTTCGGCTCCTGCTCTTTCAGCAGATCAATTGCGCCATTGATGGCCTGTCCGATTCTGACGCACATTTCTGATGTAAGCATTTTGGGATTGCACAACATAAGTTTTGACACGTTCAAATCATTAACAACTTTCTCTGTTGCACTCATTCCAACTTCACCTCCTGTTTATCATTCTCGCTCCGCAATTTGGACAATAGTCATATACGTCAGCATCGTCATCAGCAAACTTGTATGGTTCATCAGCGTAACATCGACTGCAAATTCTTGCTTTTTTGTAAGGAGCACGTATCCAACTGGCTTCCTGCGCTTCCAGCATTGCGTGAGCTTTTCGCATAATGTAAGCATAAAACCGGATGTCCATATTCGTCATGTTTTTGCGGTCACGCATATTGTTACCGCAATATCCAAGCTCAGTGATAATATCTCGTTCGTGCCAACGCTTTTCGTCCTCGTTTATCATTTCTTCGGTAAACTTCATTCCCAATTCACCTCCTTTTCCCTGTCCTGCTGAATCTCTGTCTGCAATTGCGCTTGCAATCCTCCTGTTCTTTCTTGTCCATGTAACGAGTCCCGCAATATGGACAAGTCCATCCAAGCATGAGATGCCGCTCCTGCTTTTTGTTCAAACCTTCACAGCTCATTTTATTTAGCCTCCGATCTTCAGCAGGTTGCCGTCTGACAGCGGAGCCAAGAAATAATTCGCATGCTGCACAACTTTGTCATATCTGTCAGCGGTTCCCATAAACGATTTCGCCACCTTCTGCTCCTCTGCCGTCATATCCTTGTATTTCTTTTTGCCGAAACTCGGCGGCAGCCAGTTCTTTCCTTTGGCTGCGAAGATATTGAACCGGGCCAGCAGGTTCATGTCCTTAAACTCAATGTGCGCCGTACCTTTTTTGTAGAAGGTAAGATAGAAGTATTTACTGTCCAGCTTTTTGGTATCTCCAGTCTTTTCTGCCTCCAGCAGCACCTCCATCAGGTTTTTCTCAGGTGTCCGTCCACCGTCCAGGTAGTTGAATACCTTCTCAATGTCCTGCAGTTTTTCCCGGACATTGTAGGCATGGAATTCCGGCTCAATCCTGCTGCCCCAGTCCGTGTACCCTCTAAGCGGCAGGATCACCTTTTTGTTGACAGCGAATGCGTCATTGGTTCGCCAGCCATCAAAGTAGTGCCGGTTCTGTGCATTTTCATCCCAGTGATATTTCCGCGTCCAGTCATCAAACAGGGCCATGATGGTGGCCTCTACGCCCTGCGTAACCTGGGAGTTCATCTGGATCATAATCTCCTTGATGTTGTAAAAGGAGAATTCATAATCCTCCAGTTCTTTGACCCGATTATATAGCTGCGTCCGCAGGTTGGTGGTCAGCTGCTCAACAAACTGCGGGGATGCAAACAGGGTTGACCAGTATTTGTGCCGACATTCCCGGATCCACCTATCCTCATGCGCAGCCTCTGTGCCAATCGCCAGCGACATGGACGAGCTGAGCACGGAGGAAACGGCCCTGTATTCCTGGATCAGTCGCAGACCGCTTTCCACCTCATAATTATACCGGTCAATGATCGCTTCAACAAAGTCCGCCTTGCTCAGGGCTGCATACTCACTTTCCTGCATGCTGACGTATTTGTGCGCCGGCCGGAGCTTTTCAAGGATCAGGCTATCCTCCAGATCGACCGCAGGGGCTTTGTATCGGATCATGGCTATTTCTACATCCGTCTTCCGCTCAGCTTTCAGGAATTCGCCCTTGTGGTAAGTGATCTCCGCATTGTTGTCCGTCAGAATTCGGAACAGCTGATACCGCTCGTTATATGCCGAATGGTTGCGGATGGTTTCCGCATTGCACAGGGCAACCAGCGTCCCATTCGCATCCAGCAGGGAAATAGCTTTCAGGATATGCCGCGCCGCGTCCTCAAATGGCGGGTTCATGATAATCAGGCTATACCGTTTCATGGTATGGTAGGTCAGAAAATCATCATGCACAACCCTGAATTTTTTCTCCTTCAGGATGGCCCGCAGATTCGGATCCACCTCAATGCAGTCAATGTCGGCCCGCTGCTCCTCCGCGTAATACCTGCTGGAACAACGGTAGATCCTCCACTTCTCATTGATGGCCTCAGCGAGGTTTCCCTTGCCTGCGCTTGGCTCCAGGATCGTGCTGACGTAATCCCATTTGATGCCCTCCAGCATTTTGGATGCCATGCTGGCCGGGGTAGGGTAAAACCCGGAAGCAGCTCTGCGCTGCTCCGGGATCGTTGCGATATTTGTCATCTCCCTCATTCCTCCTCCTTATGAATTTCTGCTAAAATTTTCATCTTCGTCAAGTATTCCATAAAGCACACTATAATCCCGGTAATGATAAAGTCCGTTATTCGGCACATCGTCTCCCATGAGGATCAGCATCACAGTCAGCACTTTATCCTTTGTCCTTTCAGTGAAATAACAATGCTCCGTCATATTTTTTCCTGCAGTAAGATGATTCTCTTTCAAAACGTTCTGACAGATGATTTCACGTTTAATTTCTGTCAAAATATTCAGCAGATATTTTTCTTTCGCGCTTATGCTCATGGTTCTTCCTCCTTCATTCGTCTCCCTTCTTCGCCTCCGAGCTGAGTCCGCTCGATGCAGTACGCATTCATCAGCTTGTGCATGCAATCAAAAGGCGTTTTTGCCGCTGTTTCTCCTTCATGGTACCAGACGAAGGCTCCTGCTTCGGTAATGCGTTTGATCTTTCCGATCTCGTACCGATCTCCGTTGACATAGATGATGTATTCGCCAATCTTGAATTCGTTCATTCCTGATCCTCCTTCCATGCAAACACCTCCAGGAGATCGATCATGTCGTACACTTCCTTGATACATGCTTTGTAGTCCCATTTGGCTTCGACCCGGACTTGCTGGATCATGAAGCACCCTGTGTGCTTATATTCTGTATCGCCGTCCTTCTTCTCATTGTCGGAATAGTTGAATATCAGCATCTCCTCTCCGAATTTTCCGATTCTGCGAACATCGACCTCAGGAGAACCCCAGAAGGATCTCAACTCGATGGAGTATCCTTCGCCTTTCGCTTCCACGTTCGGAATGCCGCTGTAATCTTTCATTATTTCTTTCCAGAACGTATGATCAAAAGCGTGCCCGGTGCCATTGTTCACAACGGTCAAGCCTTTATCCTTTGCAATCTTCTCGATCAGAAGGATAGCGCCCTTGATTACCTGCTTCTTTGTCATTCCTGTCCCTCCTCCTCACCATTCATATTTTGCCCCTGTCCAGTCACCAATGATCTCATAGTATCCAACCTCCTGCGGATCGCCAGCGTGATAATTCTCCGTTGCCCATCGGAGGCAATCAGCCCAGGAAGGGCGATCTCTGAATATCCGTTTCATACATCCGCACCATCCTGCGTATGGGCCTTTTGTGGTGTGCGCCCATTGGCACCAGCGGCCTTGCTGATCCTTGTAGGTGTCCTTTTCAAAAATAATCGGTCTGGTGCAGACACCGCGCCAATCATGATCGAATCCATTCTCCCGGAGAAAAATGCCGGAGCCCTCGATGATCCATCCTTTGACGCCCTTCTTCTGCGCCTCTGGCGAGATCTCCGGCGTTTCGTATTGGTTGAGCAGGTCAAACATGCTGATCTGGATATCCACTGCAACCACCTCACCTGATGCCATACTTCTTGCGAACCTGCATATACTCCTTATAAGGCAGGCCCATGGATGCCGCAGCCCATTCCATGGCCTGCCGCTTTGATTCGCTGAAAGACCCAAAGACCGGAATGTAAGAATACCCGCACATATGTGCGTACCACATCCCGTCTTTCTGGCTGACGGTGTATCCGATGCCCAGCGCGCCGCAGAGGATCCGATCATCAGGCTTCTCCATGCTTTCCCTCCACAAACTCCATTTTTATCTGCCGGTGGCAGTATTCTGTCGCATAGCACGTTTGCTCAAGTTCCGGCATGATCTCACACAGTTTGCACCGGTCGATCTCGTCCAGCTCGTCCTGTGGAGCTTTGCCTGCGTGCCATACCTTAATCCGATTCTCCATGCAACCTCCAATGCCGGGGATATACCGCCCCGGCTCGGTGTGTCTATTATTCGTCAAGATTCCTCAAGTCCTCAAACTCCGCTGTCCATTCTGCGGTGCTGAATCGCTTAGGAAGCTGTTCAGCGTATTTCTGCGGATCGGTTGCTGTGAACTTGAAATTCTCAATCCGAGTTACGCTCCCGTCAGGCATGATCTGTTTCAGCGTAGCTATAAAGTGGCTCTTGCCGCTCTTCGTTTTCATTGCGTTTGCCCTCACTTTCTGAAAGTCGAAAGTCCGAAGCTGGCCGCGATGGCCTTGCGGATTGTCAGGTCGTTGGTCAGGTAGCTTCCTCCGGCGATCCGCTTCTCGTTTCCGTCTTCGTCCGCTGCATAGGTTCCGCGCTTGATGAAGTCGCTCCAGACCGTGTAGGTCTTGCCAGCCACCGTTGTCGTCTTAATCGTACCCTTCATCGTGTTTGCCCTCCTTCTTTCTGCCGGTTCCCTTCCGGCTGATTGTATTATACAATCTTATAATTGTATTGTCAACAGGAAAATTCGACAAATCGAACGTTTTTTTGCGCATTTATCGAAAAACTTACAACAAGGTTGCAACAAGGTTGCAACGAGGTTGCACGCGTGCAAAAAAAGCTCCGGTTTTCACCGGAGCCGATCCAGAACCGCATGATACAGATTCGGATGGATCATGCTGATGGTATCCATCATCTCGTCCATCAGCGGCCAGACTTCCTTCTGCGGCCTTCCATCGATAATCCTGGCAAACTCCGAATCGCTCGGATTATCGACAAGGCTTACCTCAGGGGCAGGCGCGTAGGAATATCCGGCAGTAGGAGAGGGGAGCTGTACAGCTTCCTTGTCTTCCCCGTACAGCTCCCGTTTAATCGTGTAAAATGCGGCCAGTTTGATCGCGGTGTTTGCGTTTGGGTTGCGCTGGCCTATGCACTCAGCTATGGCCTCCTGCAGATCCTTCTCTGTGATCACAGGCCGCACCTCCCGTCAATCGTCCATATCGTCAATCAAGCGCTGGATCTTTTTCCGGGAGTGTTCGTCCGGGGCATCCTCCATCAGCTCGCGCAGCTTATCGGACAGGTCGTTCCGGGAGTACCCGCGCTCGCCAGAGTAGCGGCCCATGCTGTCCCGCCTGGCATTGGTGCGTCCACGGGCATAGCTGCCGCCCTCGCCGCGCTCATAAGAGCCGCCGCGATTGTAGCCATAGCCGCCCATGTATGGATACATTCCGCTGTATCCTTCCTCGTCGGCCTTCTCCATCTGCATGGTGCCTTTGATGGATTTCAGGGCATGAGCGACTTTGTCCAGCTTGTCCAGGTCGCCGGTACTCATGCCATTGGCCTTGATCTTTCGGACCAGGTCGCTGAACTGCTCATGCAGCAGCTCGCAACCCATTTCCATATCTTTGGTGTAATCCATGGTTTTATCCTCCTTCCTTCCTGGAGTAATTGTTATTTTTCGGTGCTGTCAGTGCTTCCTTGATTGGCCATCCAAGTTTGTAAACTCTTTGCCGAACCAAGTAATAATCTTGGTTATAGTCTCTGCACCATTGGGCCAAGGATTTGGAAACTCCATCAATTTCGTAGAGTTTAACATTCCGCTTGTTATTGGACTGTATTTCCCTGTTTACGAAGCGGCAGTTATCCTCACAATAATCTCCGTCGTTATCAATCCTATCTATTTCCATGCCTTCATGGTATCCTGACCGCATAGCCCAATTATAAAACGATTCATAATTGCTGGCCCATTCCTCATCGATCTTGATTCCTCTGCCGCCGTAGTTGCTGTAAGACTTGTTATTCCTGTTCCGGCACCTTTGCTTTATGCCATTCCAAACAGCATATAAGCGTTTGTCGTTTTGCCTTACGCTGGAATACAATCTTTTGGCGTTTTCCGTCTTATAACATCCGCAGCTGGTAGTATTACCAGACTTCAAAGACGAGCCATGAACTATACATTCATTCCCGCAGTCGCATCTGCAAAGCCACCTTACATGTCCATGCAAAGACTCGCTTTTTGCGAGAACCAACAGTCTGCCGAATCTTTGACCTACAAGATCCATCTTCTTCATGCTGAATCCCTCCTTGCTTACGATTATATAACAATATTGCCTTTAGTTCAACATGATAATCATAAGCAAGGGGGAATCAGCCTCGGAAGTTTACGCTATCCTGCTAATGTCCAGATTTCCATCCTGGAGAACGATCACCGGCGCGGGTGTTACGGTCGGATCATCGCTTGCAGGCACGGCCCGGAGGGAAACCGAATAGCAGCAGCCCTTCGGAACCGTGATAATCGCGGTGCTTGTCACGTTGAAGAACTCTTCAACCGCAGCAGGCGTAACAATTGCCCTGCTTGTCAGTTTGGTTTCTCCGTTTACCGCAAGAGCAACAGCGATGGGAACAACCGTGCCGCCTTCAGGCAGACTTACATTTCCGTTGAATGTAATCTGGTATCTGGCAAAGCAGTTTGAGGTCTTGCCGCAGAGAGTAAAGATCCCGGATCCGTCTTCGTGGAAAACAAAGCCGTTTCTGCACGGGATGGACGCATCGAATACAGCAGGCTGGTTCAGAAGAACATTCTGCTGGCCTGATGTGATATACTCAGCCATGGTTCACACCTCCATCAGAACGCGCCGTTTCCGCATCCGCACCCGCAGCCGGTGTTCTGGCCGGGGCAGGTGAAGATGGGAGTACGCCCGTAGACCGGGGTGGTGGGAACCGGGCAGGAGTTCAGCCGGTTGTACAGGGCATCCACCTCATCGGAGAAGCCCCGCTGGATGAAGGCGTTCTGCGCGGTCTGGCTTTCCCGGAGGGCGGCCATGTTCAGCTGGTTCTGCAGGCCCACGTTCTCACGCTGCGCGGCAGCCAGCTGGCCCTTGACGCCATCCAGCTCCAGAGCGCAGAGCTTGTCCAGAATGGCCTGCGTGCCACGCGTCTGAGCATCGATGATGTCGCGCGTATTCTGGGCTGCAGCGGTGCGATCCGCGCAGTTCTCCGTGGCCACGGTGTACTTCAGATCCGCCAGGCCCGCACGGTTCTCGCAGCAGCAGTTCTGGAGGGCCGTCTGCATGGCAAAGTCCTGCTGCATGTTGGCCATCTGCCGTGCATTGGCAGCGGTCTCTGCCGCGTAGAATCCATCCCGAACCGCGCCGGTGATGCCGTTGCCGGTTTCGCAGATCTGGCGGCCGATTCCGGCCAGGCCCAGCTGCACGTCTCCGAATCCGCGATTAACGTCGCTCCGCAGGTCGCCGATCTGGGTGTTAAGCTGCTGATCCCTGAAACCGTCGCTGATGTGCTGGCTGTTATTCAGCCAGGGATACAGGTAGTCCAGGCCGAAGCCGTTTATGGCTCCGCCCATCATCCAGGGCATCATGCCGCCGCCGAAGCCGCCAAAGCCCCATCCGCCGCCGCCGATCAGCAGGAGCAGGATGATCCACGCCCAGTCCCCGCCGAAGAAGCCGCTTCCGCCGTTGCCATATCCGCCGCCGTACATGGGCTGGACGGGCATGACCATTCCGCTGCCGTTTTCATCAGTAAGTGCCATTTTTATCAGATTCCTTTCGTTGATAGATTTATTTCATCGTCTTATGCGCACTCGACGAAAGAAATCAGGTTGAGCAAATGGCCGTCAAGTAAGAAAAGCGTTGATTTTCAACGTTTGCAACCGTTGAAATGTGTTGAGCGACCATTGCGATCAAGTAAAATGCGTTGCGTTACCTCCCAAGCATCCGCATGACCTGCTGAAGTCTGGGGGAGCCAACCTGCCCAGTGCGAAGCAGATGCTGGGTGATCTGTTTGGGATCCGTCATGCCAGACGGGATGTTGAAACCATGCCCTTTCAGATACTTGCCAGGATCGGCCTTGATACTTCCAAGCTCGTTCTGCATGGCCTGCGGATTCATCTGCTGTCCCTGCTGTCCCTGCTGGGCTCTGTTGCCCAGACTGTCAAAAATGCTCATGCTTCCGGCACCTCCTCTTTCTTCAGCTCGGCCAGTCGCTTTTCCAACTCATCCCGCGTGACAAAAGCTCCCAGATCCACGGGCTTTTCCGGCGGAGCCGGTGGCCGCTTGTCGTAGATGTCGAAGGTGATCTGGCCTGTCATTGAAACCGCCTTGACCGCGATGAAGGAATCATCATTGCCGATGATCATCTGGGTGGCTCCTGCAGGCACCGGAAACTCCTTTGCGGCCTGCTCAGAGGACGCGGGCACGACCTCCACCATGCGGGAGCTTGGCTGCTGCTGGGCCTGCTGCATAGGCTGGGCCTGCTGTGCCGTCTGCTGGTGCTGCTGCTGGCCGATGTACCTCATGTAAGCCGGATCCTGCCAGTATTGCTGGCCCGGATAATCCGGGATAAACTGCCCAAACTGGTTGATCATCTTTTTGCCTCCTTATGCCAGTAGTACTGCGGGATCTCTTCGGAGCTATCCCAGCTATCCCAGATCACCCCGTCTTTTACTGTGACAACGTGCGTTCCAGTCCCCACGACATATATGCCGTGGGGATGTTCTTCTGCGAAGTCGCCAATGGTAAAGCATTCCGGGCACGAATTCGGGATGGCGTGCCGGTAGAATCCGTTTTGCCGGAGAACGGATCCCCACACGCTGTCCGCGCTGATGACGTCATTCATCAGATACCCGTTCAGAGCCGCCAGCGCATAGGCTGTTTCCCAGTCGATACCAAGCGCGACAGAAAGAGCCCTCACTGAGCAATCCCCGACATGCCTGCCTGCAGGATTGTTATTGAAGTACTTCCATCTGCTCACGGCTGGCCTCCTCGATTTGCTCCACATATCTTTCCGCTGACCTGAGATCCGGGAATTTCCGAAGAACACACAGTGCGACCTTTGCACTCATCCCGCAGCCGATCAGCCTGGCTACAAGCCTGTTCATCAAGATCCCCTCCTTTTGCCTTAATTTTGCGTCAAAAGGGCCTGCAGCTCGATAACCCTGCCGTGCATCTTGCGTGCATCTTTCATCAACCTTTCGGGCAAAAAAGGCATAAAAAAAGACCGCCGAAGCGGTTGTTGCTCCTGCGGTCTTTATCGGTTCCGTTTTACTCCAACATATTTCCCGCTGCGCACCCGGTAGTCAGGGTACTCTGCATCAGCAGGAACAAACCAGTCTCGTCCAATCTTCCGTGCCCCTGGCAAGGCTCCCCTCCGGCATTTATCCGCAACGGTGATCGGTGCTTTGCCGATCCTCGCGGCATATTCCGCAATGGGGATCATGTTTTCAATCTCCACCTCATGCCTCCTTATCCAATGATCAAATCTTCGTCTGCACTTTCAAGGTACCTGCGCAGGAATTCCTCTTTTGTGCAAGGCGCGAATTTGTTGTTTATGGCCTCCCTTGTATCATCATCCATGGAAGTCACGATCACAGGCCAAGCCGCACCTGCAACCGCCTCTTCCACGCTCACAAAATGCGCCCCGTTATCAATGCTGATCCGCGCCATGTGATTGGGTTCCTCCACTGGATCCATCTCCACGTAAACCTCGCACTCAGCGGAAGCGTCAGGATCCAGAAATTCCTCCTGTCCGTCGTAGAGGAAATCAGCTTTGACTCCTTTGGACAGGATCGCATTTTTAAGCGTCAAGTATCCATAATCCTCGCTGGCCTCTGCCGGCACCATGCACTCCGCATATACGCTGCCATCCACGGAGATCATGTAATTTACGCCGCCGCTGAAATGCCGTCCTTCTCCTGCTTCAAACCTGAATATCATTTTCCCGTCCTCCTTAATCTCCATCGTGCTTGCCCGTCGTTAAGTGCCTTTTGCATTGGCACTGCTATATTATACATCTCAAAAATTGTATTATCAATTATTGAATGAAAAATCCCCGGAAGTCATCCGGGGATGTGTTTGAAAATCCTTTCCTGCCATTTATACACAATCTGCTTTGTGCATCTTACGCTGAGGTCGAACTCTTCTGCAAGCCTCTCGTAGGTGATTCCGTCAAAAAGCCGCCTTCGCAGGATCGCCCTGTCGCGCTCTGCATTCTTTCCTATGATCCACTCGTATAGCAGCTCTTCAATCTGGCTTCTGCTCAGCTCGGGATTGATCATGCCCTGACCCTTCCCGTTCCATTGCACTTAGGGCAGGTTTTCTGCGCCGATGCCGTTGATCTGCTGATCACCTTCATCGGTTTCCTTACCGTTATTCTGATTGTCTGCCTCGCCATAGTTGCTACCTCCAACCATGCGCACAGTGTTGCCGGTATAGGTGTTATTGCCACCCTCTCCGGAATCCTGCTGGATCTCATAAGAGTAAGTCTCAAACTGGTTCTCATAAATTACCCAGCCGAGATTAGTTCCGAAAAGCATAAACAGGACGATCATAAACGCGATAAACCATCTTTTGTTCAGCCGCTCTACCCTGAACATTTCGCCCTCATGGACATAATAGGGGATGGAGACTGTTTTCTGATCGTCGCTGAGGCTATCAAACAGGGGAACCGTTCTTTTTTCGCTCATAATGTTGCCCTCCTTTGATAGGAGGATTTTACCATTTTAAGCCTCATCCGTCAATTCGGGAGGCTTGTCGTCATCCATCGCCAGCTCTACGGGGATGCTTTGCACCCGTGATTTCTCCCTGGCAGCATCAATCAGACCTTCGCCCACAATGTAGGCGATCACAGCACCGCCGGCCATGATCAGTGCAGCAACCTTTTCCGCGCTTCCTTTCTCAAAGTTGAGCGCGAGCAGCAGCATGGAAACAAACTCGGCAATCGTGGCCCAAAACTTCCGGCTGGTCAGCTTCCTGACAACATCATCCCAAGTCATGGTCATCCTCCTTTTTCGTCAGATAGTTTGTGATTTCAGTCTCCGCTCTGCCCAGGTTGTCACCGTGATTCCCGGTCAGATCGTGCTGTATATGCGCAAGCTCAGCGCGGGCCAGCGCATTGATCCCTTTTTCTATGTGAGCGACGTTGGTCTCCAGCGAGTTCAATCGCCGATTATCTCGGTCGAACTTCTTGTCGGATTCGCGGATATAATCGTCGATGGTGTCCAGGCGGCGGTTGATTTCCTTGAGCTGACCTTGGATGGTGCCGTCTTCCTTGGCTTTTGCATCCTCGCGATTTTTCCGGTGCTTTTGGAAGACCTCGACCACCTTGCCATAAAGCACAATCAGCCCGCCGATGCCAACAACGCCGACGAACGTGTACCAGAGAATCAACGGTGTAAGCCCCTCGACCGTAGGGAGTGCGTTCTGCATTGGATTCACCCCCTTCCGATGATGCTGCCGATCTGCTCAGCCCACTTATCAATAGCTTTTGCTGCCTGCTGGATACTGGTCAGGCATACGTCGATCTGATTCATCTCCTCCGGTGTCAGATCCGCGCCGCCGGTTTCGTCCTGCTGGCCATACTCGAGGTAATCGCTCATCATGTACCCGGTCTGGCCCTTATAGCCGATTCGGCACCACTGGCCCTGATCTTCGTACAGATCCACCTCGGAGCCGACAGGAACCTGCTTCTCGATGGGGGAGCTTGTGCTTGGCTTCTCCCGCATATTGACAGTCCTGCCGCTTTTCCCTGCCGGAAGAACAACCTTTGCCGTCATGGTCTTTTCGCCTCCTTCTTCATAGCTTACGCCTTTCAGCTCTCCCCAGTGAGTCCACTTCTTGGCGGTCACCACGGATGTGACAACGCCGGCCAGCGCACTTTGAGCTTCGATGACCAGCCCACCGCCAACGTACAGCCCGATGTGGTTGTGTCGCTCGCCGCTGCTGGTGAACACGGCGGTTCCAGGAATCAGGGCTTTGCCGTCAGTGCGGGCTCCAGATACCATGGTGCCCTTCTGGGTACACCAGTTGTCCCAGATGCTGTTGCTGCCATGGG